>JAGLMC010000073.1 GCA_023140215.1 Alphaproteobacteria bacterium | reverse complement strand
CTATGATGTAATTATACACCAATAATGCACCAGATAAAAGCCTTATATCAAAATAGCCAAATTTCCTATGCCATGCGGTAAATATAATTTGTACTATTCAAGCGGATTTCGCTGTAATCCATACCTAGATCACAGGCGATTGCATCCAGATTGAGGTAGAACCGAATGCTTTCTGGGATTTCACCGAATAAGCCTTCTTCAATGAATTGTTCGGCAAGGTCTTTTAAGCTATCTAATTCATAAAGCTCAATGTCAAAATCATCTGGATCATCTTTGTGAGGGTCAAAACTGTAACCACATTCTCCTACGGCAATAATGACCTTAATTTTCTGGTCTTCATTCCACTCTTCGCAAACTGTGAAAAAAGCACTAAAGTTTCCTTGGTGAATGTCTAGTGCTTTGAAGAGATCACAATCAAGATCATCATCATCAATAAACTGGATTTCAAATTCTTCTACTTGACCGCCAAAGTCATTTTTACATTTGGTGTATTTGCTATCGTATTCCTCCATGTTTTCAAAATAAAATCCATTTGCTGAAATATCGTAGGGCTGGGCGTAAAGCTGTGTCATTTTTCTCTCCTCTTAATTAAAGTTGGGTTCGCATGAACCCTTGGCTCTCGCCGAGAGTGGGGTAGCAACTGCAAGGGCGGTGCATGCTGAGGGGGATCACCCGATCTGCACGAAAATGCAATGAAGGAAGGTTGGGGATACGGCTTGCGCCGTTTATCAAAGACCCTTGCGGGCGCGAGGACGAAGTCCTTAGAAATCTTGGCTAATTTACGGCTATTTACCGGCTATTTAGTTAACACTTACTTGGAAATTTAACTTGAAAAATTACAAAAAATGTCGTATTTTTGTAAACGTAACTTATTGATATAAAATGAAAAAAAGAAAAACATTGTTTAAAAACACCACCTTTTCTTATTGGAAAATAAGAATGAAAGATTGAATGAAAAAAGTCGACTTACATGTTCCAGCTAACTATGTCATTGTTAGATTATAATGTCACAAATTTATAAAGATGCAGATAAGGTTTTGGCAAGCAATGAAGGAGATGAATTCCATGTTGTATGGGCTGCCCGCCGATGTCTACGACTTCTCAATCCTAAAAACAATCTAGTTGCTGTAGTCGTTGAAGGTATTGCCCCTGCTGACAAAGCTAGTCGTGAGGGTGTTCTTAAAGCAGATGTTTCGGAATATTACGGAGCTGAAACCTTCATAAATTCAACTCAATTTGTAATGACTCAACTAAAATATTCTCCCTTGGAAAAAGATAAGGATTGGACAGCAAGTGGTATTCTTGAAACTTTCTCTGCCTTCGCAAAAGACTTCAATGAAAAGTGTGATGAATATGGAGAAAACTTTGTAAAACAAAAGGCAACTTATCTTTTTGTCACTAATCGTCCCATTGCGCAAAGTTTACAAAAAGCTCTTTTGGCAGGAAGCAAGAGGACAAAGCCACAGGGAAAACACATCATAAATGCTCTTGAAAGCCTAAAGAAATCAGCTTTACTTTCTGATAGCAGATTTCAAGAATTTTCCAAACTTTTTAAATTTCAGGGTAGAGAAAATGATAGGGTAACTCAGGAGTGGATTCTAGGTAATGAGATTAACCATTATCTGCCCGGTCAAGATGCAATAGCGCCATTTGAACTTAGAGGGTTTGTACGAAAAAAAGGGCTTATCACAAGTGACAGAGAACCCGTGCGCAGGCATGATGTTTTAAGAGTTCTGAAGATATTTTCAGAAGAAGAATTATTGCCAGCTCAACCTTCCCCGACTTATTGCTTGCCAGAAAACTATATTCCCAGAATTCAGGAACGAGACATAGCAGCGATTGTTATCAAAGTAACACAGCCAATAATTATTCACGCACATGGCGGCGTAGGTAAGTCTATAATTGCGCTGCGGCTTCCTCAACTGATGCCTAAAGGCTCACAGTCTGTAGTCTTTGACGGTTTTGCCGATGGTTTATACAGGCAGCCCGGCAAGCCTAGGCATAAGCATGATAGGGGGCTTGTACAAATTGCAAATGAGCTTTCATTTAGAGGTCTGTGTGATCCTCTCCTACCATCCCCCAATGCTGATAAGCACCAGTATATTAAAGCTTTTCTACATCGGCTAAATCAGGCCGCACAAAGTGTCCGTAAAAATTATCCTAATGCATTAATTGTGGTTGTTCTGGATGCTGCTGACAATTCTCAGATGGCGGCTGAACTCGATGATCCAAATACCAAAGCATTTACGCAAGATTTATTAAGAACAAAATTCCCAAAAAATTGCCGATTAGTAGCCTTAGCTAGAACTGAAAGAATTGAAACTCATCTTAAACCACCCGTTGATGCAACGTTAGTTTCTCTTGAATCATTCAGGTTAGAAGAAACGACTGAATTTTTAAAGAAGTATTATCCCCAATCTAGTGATGAGTGTGTGAAAGAATTCCATCGTATGACCAGTGCCAATCCTCTCGTCCAATTTAACGCACTTGATAAAAACAAAGACTTCAAATCTATGATTGGGGCTTTAGGTCCTAATCCTTTAGGTGTTGAAGAAATGATTTCTCAGCAACTTCAACAAGCCATTTCAAAAGTTAAAGAAGATTCAGCTTCTGCTCAACAGATTGATACGTTATGTATCGCTCTTGCAGCCTTACCACCTTTGGTACCGATCTCAATTTTAGCAAAAGCAGCAGGGGTTCGAGAGGAGCTAGTTCAAAGCTTTATTTCTGATATAGGACATTATCTCATGGAGCTTGACGGCGCACTCCATTTTCGTAATGAACCTGTCGATACATGGTTTCGTGAAAATTTTGCACAACCAGATCGATACTCAGAATTAATCTCAGCATTAGAACCATTAAAAGATACTCCTTATGTGGCAATGGCGCTTCCTGAACTTATGTGGCAAGCAAAAAGAATAGATGAATTGATGAGTATTGCTATTGGTGATGAAGGGCTTCCGACTGATAATCCTGTTGAACGCCGCCGCATAGTTTTACGAAGAGTCCGATTTGCTTTAAAAGCAGCCATAAAAATGGATCGCAATCCTGACATAGTAAAGCTGGCTATAAGAGCAGGCGAAGAAGTGGCCGGAAACGACAGAGAAACAAACCTTCTTTTAAATAATCATGATTTAGTTGCAAAACTATATGGAGCAAAAAGAGCGCAAGAAATAGTTTTTCGTCACCATGTGAACGCATGGCTTGGATCTGGATTTTCTTACGGAGCTGCTATTTTGGCAGGAGCTTCAGAATTGCATGGAGAAGCGAGGAACATGCTTCGTTGTGCAAAAGAATGGCTTGAGGATTGGGCTAAACTGAATCAGGAAAAGCGGAATGAACAACTTATAGAAGATAAAGATAAAGTGGCTATGAGCTATGCCGATTTAATATTGCTCGGAGCCGACCAATTCGTTTCTGAACTTGAAAGATGGATACCAGTTACAACTTCATTTTATGTAGGAAGGGAAATAATTCTTAGATTAATAGATTCTGGTGACTTCCATCTCATAGACAAAATTGCAAAAGCACCCTTAAAAAATCCATATCTAGTTTTAGCAATAGCTGATGAATTGGGCAAAATAGGACAAGTCCCTCCAAAAGATATTACACATACAGCTATTAAACAGCTTTTATTATTAAAAGAGCCCATAGAAACTAGAAAGAACTATTCAAGTCATAATTTTTTATTGGAAGCAATAGTAAGTCTCGCCGAGGCGGGTGCTCAACATAATGTACCAAAAAGAACTTTAATTCGCTTTCTTAACCGCCAAATGCCTGAAATCCCAAAACATGGGTATGCCTCTAGCCATGATAAATATCTCCGCAGCTCCATTTTACGCTTTTATTGCCTTAAAGCTTTCCTTCAGGACAAGGATATTCAGTTAGAAAATGTCGCTCCTAAGAAAATAAAAGAATTTTTGATATCAGGTAAAGAGGAACATAGTTCTGACGTAAGAGAATTTAGAGAAACTATCGGAATTCTTCTCCCTTGGTATAAATTACGAGTACGAGCCATTACAGAAATTAAAAAGTCCGCCATTAAGAAAAAAATTGAAGCTATACATCAGTCGATAAAAGGAAAATGGGGGTATGAACATCGCAAAGCTTTTGTTGCAAATGAAGTAGCTCCTCTATGGCTTGATATATTGGTTCGTTCAAAAGCCGCTGATAAAGAGTTAGTAAGAGATTTACAGGCTTGGATGAACAACAAAGAAGTATTTTTCTATATTCCTGTAAAAATATCTATGACTCGTGTTTTAGCGAGGTGTACAAAAGTAAAAAACAAAGCATATGACTTTGCTCAACAAGCCAAAAACGACACTAACGAATTCCGTTCAGATGCTACAGGAAAAGCGGAACTTTATGCCGACTTGTCTAGAGCGGTTCTTACATTAGGAAAAAACGAAGCATCTGCTTATTTTGATATGGCACTAGATGTGATCAACCGCTTCGGAGATGAAATATATGATCATTGGGACACCATAAGTTCATTGGCATTTGCATCCGGTGTTCCTGAGACCCCCAATCATGAAAGAGCATATAATTACGCAAGAGCTGCGGAAACTGTCAGTGAGTACGTAAGTGATAACTTTCCATGGCATGAAGTGATTACCGCTATAGCAAAAATATCTCCTGTATCGGGATTTGCCATTTTAAGCAGGTGGATTGACAGGGATAAAGGGTGGATAGGAGAAATGTTGCCGTCACTAACAAAATTTCTTGTAAATGAAAATTTACTATCACCTCCAATAGCTGCAACTTTGTATGAATTTGAAGCCAATCATACCTCTCCCGAATTCATAGAGATACTGTTGAAAAAAGGCCTAAGTGGCAATAAGTGTGATTTCGTATTAAATAAATACATACGCAGGATACAAATTGAAGGTAGTTGGGATAAAGCTGATAAGTTCAAAAGTATTCTAGATCAGTACAACCTCTCTAATAAGAGTTTAAATGAAATGACTACTTTAGAAAATTGTAATTCCTTTGATTCAGAAAAAAATGGTTTTCCATGTAATAACAGAGAAGAAAAGACCGTTGATTTAAATAAAATCATTGGAGAAAGAACTTTTTTAAACCCTGATGAAGTAGACTCTGTAGTCCAAAATATTGAGATATTCAAACCATACTGGCCAATTAAAGATTTATTAAAACTAATGCGAGAAAAAGTTCCAAATGGTAAGGAGGTAGAACATTTATATGCTTTAGTTGGCTCTTCTTCAATGGAGCCTTTGCTAATTATAAGTGCGTTAGAAGATGCAAAAGACGACTGGGAAAACAGGGTATCTGTTCAACGAACAATGAAACTTATTGCTATCGAATTAGTTGAGAAAAAAGCTCCACTGTTTATTGAGAACAGATATAGCTTAAATAGCAAAATTAAATCATTAGAAAAATTAAGCTCTTTATCTCAACCCAAGTTAATAAAACATTTTCTAAAAGGCATATCAGAGTCACTAGAACAAATAGGAGCCACAAGCTTTTTTGCTATTGCACATAAAATAACTCAATTTTTAGAACCATCGGAAGCTGCTAATGCTCTTGAGTATGCCCTTAAAAGAATAGAACCGGAAATTAAAGATACAGACGGAGATGGCACATGGCATCAAGAATTAAAGCCTCCCGAAGACATGTATGATGCTTTCGCAGCCTTTATTTACGTTGCACTTGGTTCATATAAACCTGCATTACGTTGGCAAGCTGCGCATAGCGTTCTTATGCTATGTGCACTGCAAGAAAAAGAAATTATTACAACCTTAATCAAATTAATTAATGTGCAAACTCTGCCCGCGTTCACTGATAGAAGCCTTCCTTTTTACTATTGGCATGCTCGTCTTTATCTCATAATTGCTTTGGCTAGAGCTGCGAAAGAGTATCCAGACAGTGTCCTTAACCACACAGAAACACTATTAAAATGGTCTTTGAAAGAACCGCAGCATGTTTTGATTCGACATTTTGCCGCTGAAGCTTTGTTATCTATTGAAGATTCTCATTCTGGAACTATTAGTGATAACCAAATAAAGCTTTTGAAAAATATCAACAACAGTCCTTTTCTTGATAAAAAACCTTATGATAATAATATCCCCTCTAGTTGGAATATGAATAAAAGTCATTCTTCTGATTTTTACTTTCCTTATGATTTTGATCGCTATTGGATTGGCTCTTTGGCTGAATCTTTCAATCTCCCCTACGAAGAAGTTGCAAAATCAATTGAGGAATGGGCGTTGCAAGAAGGAAAAAACAAAACACATGGTAAATGGGATGAAGACCCTCGCGGACAGCGAGGTTATTATCGTTCACTCTCAACTATATGCAATAATGGATCATACCCTGATGCTGACTCTTTTTCATTTTATTTAAGCTATCATGGCATTTTTTGTGTGGCAGCAAACTTATTATCTAACAATCCATTATGCAATGGAAACTCATGGAGAGGCAATTGGAATAATTGGTTAAAGAAACATCTCTTAACTCGTTCTGATGGGTTTTGGTTGTCTGATAGACGAGATCCTGCTCCGTTAGACTTGAGAAGATGGCAGACGGAGAAAAGCTCAAACGATGAGTATAAAAATTGGAAATGGTCTATCCTTCCAAAAGACTTTGATGATGCTCTTATAATTCAGGATAATAATCCTGAAAAAATTGTAGTTCATAGTTTTGTGAATGTGTCGGAGGGAAGCCGCAAAGAAACTATCTCTGTTCGTTCTGCTGCTGTTACGTCTAAAACATCATTTGCGCTCTTACGTGCGTTGCAAACCATAGATAATTCGTACAACTTTTTTATCCCAGACAGCCACCATCACTTGGAAATTAAAGAGCTTGAATTCCAGATGATAGGATGGGTACATGACCCTTTTTCAGAATACGGCTTGGACAAATTTGATGAGTTATGTGGATTGATCTCTTGGCCTGTACCGCAACCTTCAAAACTGATGTGCCGCACACTAAAGCTAACCAGTGACATGGATAAGCGCACTTGGTTTAAAGACGATAGCCCTGTTATGAATGTACAGCTTTGGGGAGATCATCGTGAAAGATCACAATACAGAGCTGAGAATTTTGGAAACAGAATAGTTGCTAATATTGATTTTATTCTTAATATTTTAAACCAGTTAGATCATAATTTAATTTTCGAAGTACAAATAGAGCGTAAAAATGACTATGAAAACGAAGACACCCCATATGCATACCGAAAATACAGCCGAATATATCTCCTCACAGCAAACGGAAAGCTCCATACCCTTTACGGACATCGTATCCTTAGGAAACAGACTCGTTAAAGAATTAGAGCTTGAAGATACGTGTGATACCCTACAACGCTGGATAGCTCATTACTTGGCGGAATTAATTTTAAAAGCTGAAAAAGCCGAAGGAACAGAAAAGGTTTCTTTAGAACAGGAATGTTTTGACACTATTCTAAAACTCTGGACACATCGTGCAACTTTTCCTAAACAAAAACCATTAGAATCTTTTGAACCAATTTTTGACCTCCTTGATTATATACAAGGGTCAAAAAAAGCTTATAACTGGTACATAAAAAAGCAGAAACTGAAAACTGAAGATAATGATTGGCTAAAACTGGCCTTGCAAATAGACGGGGCAGCGCGAGCTTTAATTCGTTGGTGCTTAGCTATAGCCTCCTTAAAGGCAAAAAATAAAGATAAATGGATCGACTTAGGGATACCCAAAGTATTTTCTGATACGAATGACTTCAAATTAGCTCAACTGTTATCGCATGACGCAAAAACACTTATATCAGATGATAAAGAACTGACAGAATATAGAACTAAAGAACTCCAAGATATATCCAATAAACTAGAAACTTTTTTAAAGATAAGTAGGAAAATGAAAAAAGATATAAATCAACAGTTAAAAACAAAATAATGATGCTTTACTTTTTATAATAACTTATCCGCATAAGCCTGAATCATCTGCATAATTTTTCTAAAAGCAACCTGCTCCTTGTAATAAAGTGCATGTGTTTCCTGATAGGCTCGTTCGTATTCCTGATATGTAGCAGTATCACTCAGCAAGAACGCTTCATTCTTTGTAATGACCGGATTATCACCTGACCGGAAACGTTTTCTTTTATGTACCTGATATTCTGGCGTACCGATAAAATCTTGCACGTCCGGTGTTTTCAGTAAGCAATAAACATCATAGTAATGCCTCATAAAATTCACCGGAAATGATCCGCTTTCCTGCTGTTGACGATATTTGGTAGATATCGTTTGCAGTTTTTCCACCAGCGTATAGCCGGGGTGATAACACAAAACGCCTTTAGCTCGATTGTCTATGATGTCTACCTTATCAACAGCATAATCATAAGCCCATGAGCTAATGTTCTTTTCTTTATTGGGCGTAATATCATCAAATCCGACTTCAAGCAGAATACCTTCTTTCAAGCCACTCAACGATCCAGACATGCTTTTATAATGCAAACGAATGCCGCCACTGCGATATTTACTATCATCAAAAGATTCATCACGCCAAATTTTTTCAATACCGTCAATGGAAATAGTATCAGCTAACCAGTTATAAAAACCTTTGCGGCTTTCACAGTGAACAGGCTTATTTTGATTACGGCCTGTTTTAACATCCATATCATCTGGCGGCTCAATGCGAATATCAATATCTTCCGAGAAACGATGAATAATGCCGTAACCTTTGGAAAGAGACGTGCCGCCCTTTAACTCAAATCGCAACCCCATGTCCTGCAATCCGTAAAGGCAATGCATGATCCAGTAATCTTTTTCAACCAATGCTGGATCAATAGAATGATCCTGCCCGACAATACGGATTAGTTCAGAAAAATCAGGATGATTGTGTAAAAAACTATGCAGCATGGCGTAATGTATCGTTTTCTAGTATTTCGGCAAAGAACTTTCTTGTCCCTACATTGCCGTAATGACAAACGGTTTTCATCAAAACGTTTCTGGACATAGAACGAGCCTTTGTTTTCACCCGTTCCAGAACGTTCTCAGCATTTTCGGCTAACCGTTCCAGATTATTAACCAAATCAACCAGTAAGAATTCTTCGCTCAAAGATTTCGGGACATGTGATTTCATCCGAAAATCAAAGACACGTCCGCCTAATTCATAGCGACCATG
>JAGLMC010000072.1 GCA_023140215.1 Alphaproteobacteria bacterium | reverse complement strand
CGACCCCAAGCGCATTATAGGCATTCGGAGAGGTTAGTAAAAAACGATTATCCTTCAAGAATGCTGTAACCAGAGCTTTATCATCTGCCGGAGCATTCCCAAAAACCGTTTTTTTTGGGTAGTAATATAACCCGCCAGAAAGCTTGACCAGCGTTCCATCTTCCTGCAATTGTTTGAGGTGACGGTCTACAGCATTAGACCACAATTCTAAATCGCTGCGTCGATATACACTCCCGCGCCGCAAATGTTTTTTAAGTTCGTTTAACTTAGACATGGACTATTCCTTTCTATTTATCATAGCAAGAACACTCCCATATTGCAAGTATTTTCATTTAAAATTCATGCAATATGCCTGTACCGTGAATGTTTTCAATCGTCAAAACCCTGACCATGGGGATACGATGTCCTAAATTTTGATATAGAGATGTAAAAACCCTGCGCCAAAACATTCCGGCGCAAAGCTTATTTTTTACGAACACCGATAAACAAGGTTTTCACCTGCTATTGTAGTCTCGCTATATTCTACGGATAAATCACGAGCTATAGCCTCATAATCAATGTAAAATTGAAGGGATTCAGGAATAGAACCATATATGCCATCCTCGACAAAATGTTCAGCCAGTTCCTTTATAGTTTCAATATAATAAATATCCATCCAGAATTTATTGGGATCATCTTTGCTCATGTCAAAGTCATAGCCACATTCCCCTACCGCTAAAATCAGGATGTGCTTTTCGTATTCTACCCACTCGTCTATTTTGTTTATAAAATGGTAAATATTTGCCTGATTAACACCGATGGATTCAAACAACACAGCATCAAGCATTTCTCCATCAATAAACTGGATTTCAAATTCTTCAACCTGACCGCCAAAGTCATTTTTACATTTTGCGTATTTGCTGTCGTATTCCTCCATGTTTTCAAAATAAAATCCGTTTGCTGAAATATCGTAAGGCTGCGCGTAAAACTGTGTCATTTTTCTTTCCTCTTAATTAAAGTTGGGTTCGCATGAACCCTTGGCTCTCGCCGAGAGTGGGGTAGCAACTGCAAGGGCGGTGCATGCCGAGGGGGATCACCCGATCTGCACGAAAATGTAATGAAGGAAGATTGGGGATACGGCTTGCACCGTTTATCGAAGACCCTTGCGGGCGCGAGGACGAAGTCCTTAGAAATCTTGGCTAATTTATGGCTATTTATCGGCTATTTAATTGACACTTATTTAGGAATTTAACTTGAAAAATTACAAAAAATGTCGTATGTTTGTAAATATGATATGTCGTATTTTTGTAAACGTAACGAATTGATATAAAATGAAAAAAAGAAAAACATTGGAATCGAGGATTACTATACGCATTGCCCGCAAGAAATGCGCCGTTTTCCTGCGTTCGGATTTTGACGATTTGGGCGGATACGATCAAGTGGGTCGAGTATTGCGCGATCTTGTAGCCAAAGATTTATTAATGAAGATCGGTTACGGTCTGTATGCTAAAACAAGGAAATCCACTCTAACCGGACAAATCATACCAAACAAACCATTACCACAACTGGCAAAAGAAGCACTGAAACGCCTTGGGGTGAAAACGGCGCCCTCTTCCATGGAGCGAGATTATAATGCAGGTCGTTCCACGCAAATTCCCACAGGCCGTATGATTGCAGTTAAAGGACGTGTAAGCCGCCGAATCGGATATAATGGAGCCTATGTTAATTTTGAACACATTACCTGATCGGGAAACATTCGAAGAAATTGCACTTCTGAAACAAATTAGCGCGTCTTTTGTCGAAAAAGATTGGTACGTTACGCAAGTTATCGGCGCTTTGGCAGGGTTGCATCATGAAGATTTTGAGTTGATTTTTTCCGGTGGAACGGCTTTGTCGAAAGCTCATAGATTATTGCAACGTTTTTCTGAAGATGTGGATTTCCGTGTGATCGCACCGGAAGGCATGCAAAGCCGCAAGATACTTTCCAACTTTAAAAATGCAACGTTGAAATGCTTGCGGGATGTTGGTTTTTCTATTGCTGACGAACAAGTTAAAGCCAGAGATAGCAACCGCTTTTTTGCGGCATATATCGACTATGAAACATTGTTTTCTAAATCCGATGCTCTGCGGCCTCATATCCAGATTGAAATCGCTGTCAGAGCACCGCAATTGTCTCCGGTTTATTTGCCCGTGGCATCTTTCGTCACGGAAGTTTCTGGACAAGAACCGGAAGTGCCACGCATTGGCTGCACGGAACCGGTAGAAAATGCTGCTGATAAACTCAGTGCTTTGACATGGCGCATCCCGGATCGCGTGCGCGGAGATCAATACGATGATCCTTCGATTGTACGGCATATTCACGATCTGGCAATTTTGAAAGATTGCGCTTTGACGTATGAGAAATTCCCGACACTGGTCATAGAATCCATGAAGCGTGATGATAATCGCTCCAAGAATAATCCGGATTTTGCAGGTTTACCGCCGGAAGAAAAAACCGCACAAATGCTGACCATATTGGAATCTGATGATATTTATCGTGGCGAATATGACCGTTTTGTTAAAGGTGTCTCCTATGCCCCAGAATCGGATATCCCAGATTTCGATACGGCAGTTACAGCGCTTAAAGCGTTAGTGGATAGGCTTTTACAGACGAAAATATAAACGATGGGAAACACAGCTAGCTGCACACAATTATGAGTAATCAGTTGTACTCCAACAGCAATGAAGTATAATATGTCTGCTTTCGACCCAAAGCGGACTAGGAATCTAAAAAAATGGATAAAGATATTAATAGTGGAGCTAGATTTGTAAGGGCTGATTTGCATATACATTCCTTTGGAAAAGATACTGGATCATTTGATGTTGTAGATAAACAAATGGCTCCACAAAGCATTGTAAACACTGCAATTGCTGCCGATTTAAAAATAATAAGTATTACAGATCATAATGAAATATTGAATTGCAAAACTGCAATGGATTATGCTTCTGATAAAGATATATTTGTGATACCGGGAATTGAGGTTAGTACTACACAAGGACATCTCTTGGTGTACTTTGAAGCTTTCAAAAATTTGAGATCCTTTCATGGCAAGCTTACGATATCACCAGATAAAGAGAGGTGTTCACAAGGTATTGTTGAATGCTTAGATTTGGCACGCCGGTACAATGGCTTTGGAATCCTAGCTCACATTGAGCTTGATTCCGGTTTTGAAAAAACAGTAGGAAAATTCAATGCTCAAATGGATGATTTGTTTTGTCATCCATCTTTACTGGCACTTGAAATCAGCAAAAAGAGTAGTTTTAAGCTATATACGGGTAATGATCCTGATAGTAATCACTTAGCTCTCGTCAAAGAGAGAAGAAATAGATTAAATCTGCATGAAGATTCAATATTGCCCAAAGTAATGTCTTCAGATTCACACTTCATTAATAAGCTTGGAACCAACGCAGAGGGAAATAAAAAACTGACTAGGTTCAAAGTTGATACCCTTACCTTCGACGCACTTCGTATTTCTTTAATGTCTTATGAATCGAGAGTTCGTATTGAGAATATCATACCTGAGAGGGTTCCTAAATTTCTTGGGGTAAGGATTAAAGGTGGTCTATTAGATAACCAAAACGTTAACTTCAGCAATAATCTCACTTGTATTATAGGAGGCAGAGGAACTGGTAAATCGACATTGATGGAGATAATTCGTATAACGTCAGGCAATGAATCTACCAAAGACGTAATAGATAGCGATGTATGGCCTGACGATATAAGTCTTTTCTATGAAGATGAAACAGGAAAAACTATTGAGTTTCGTCGGTCTAAGAATGGCTATACTTTCAATCAGACAGACGGTCAAGATGGTCTTCAAAGAGTGCCTATAGAATGCTACGGGCAAAGTGAGACAGCAGATACAATAAAAAATAGTGACGCTGATCCGAGGACTCTTCT
The DNA here is from genome assembly GCA_023140215.1 of Alphaproteobacteria bacterium. Taxonomy (GTDB): domain Bacteria; phylum Pseudomonadota; class Alphaproteobacteria; order Micavibrionales; family Micavibrionaceae; genus JAJRYK01. The sequence goes on along the minus strand of JAGLMC010000072.1, from coordinate 3,095 downwards.
GAATTTTTTGGATGGTTTCCTTGAAATAGAGCACTTAATTGATGAGGATACGAACATTTGTGATTTGCTACTAAACAATCAAAGTGAATTGGGGAAATTAAGGATTGAAGTAGCGGCAATAAAAGATACAGAGAGACAACTTAAAGCCTTAAAGGAAAAAAAGGCAAGATTGGAGAAAGATAAAGTTGGTGATCTTGTTAAACATCAAGTTGCATTGGTTAAGGAAAAAGGACTAAGAGACGATCTCGTTGCTCAGTTAGATGATCTTGCCAAGAGCTATCGGGAAGTTCTTAAAGATACTGCATTATTTGATTATTTTAGCAATTTTTCAGATGAAGAAATTATTGTAGGAAAAGAACAAATTGCTGAGGTCAAAAGGCTTGTTAATGAATTTTCAGAAATTGTTTCAGGTAAGTCTGACGAACTTAGTGAAGCTTTAGAAGGAAAAATTACTCTCTTAAAGGTACAGCTTGATTCTTGGGAGTTAAAAGAAGCCGATATACAAGACAAGATAGATGAAAAGAAAGTTGAATTAGAAAAACTAGGAATACCTTTTGATATTGGAAAGATTAATCAAATAGCGAATGATCTTGGTTACTACGAGAAAAGACTGAGAAAGCTTCAAGCTGATCAACTACAGTTAAAAGAAACAGAAAGAGAACGAGTTGAATATATAAAAACACGTAACGAAGTAAAAAAACAAGTCTTTAAAGCACGCTACGCATTTAGTCTTCGAATAAATGAAAATTTGAAAAATTCTGTTGATGGCCTTTTTGTGTCAGCAAAATATATTGAAGGGTGCTATTCACCAAGGTTTGAAGAATCTCTGAAGGAGATGATGGGTTGGAGAACGTCACAGGTTAAAAAAGCCGAGATTGTTGCGTCAAGTATGTCGCCGATTCAATTTTCTTCAGAAGTTAAGCGAGGTAAGAAATCTCTTTTCCAAAGCTTAACGAACAAAGACGGTAGAAAAGTTTTTACCGATGAAGATATAGATCGCATCATTGAACTAGCACGAGAAAACTTCGCCTATGAGGACTTCGAAACAATTACCTATGAAGATAGGCCGCATATATTGGTGACTAAAGTGGTTGACGTTAATGGACAAACAAAACATATTTCTAAATCAATATCCCAATTATCGTTGGGACAACAACAATCCATCCTACTGGCAATCCTTATACAGTCTAAAAATAGTGTGCCGTTACTAATAGATCAACCAGAAGACCATCTTGATAGTGAGTTTATTTACAAAACAATCGTTTTAAATCTTAAAAAAATAAAAGAATCAAGGCAGGTCATTATAGTTACTCATAATGCAAATATTGCTGTTTTAGGTGATGCGGAATTAATTATACCTCTAAAAAGCACAAGCGATAAAACATCAATAATTAATCGAGGTTCTATAGATAGAGAATTAATTCAGAAGGACTGTTGCGCAATTTTAGAGGGGGGAGAGAGGGCGTTTTCTCATCGTCAAAAGATTTATTCCATGAAACATTAATGTGTAGGACTTCTAGGAATATAGATTTAATTCATAAAAGTCTGAGTGGAACCGATGAGGTTAGAAATATTGATTTCTTAATGTCAGCTTTTGGTCGAAATATTTAGATTGCACGAATAAATTGCGAAATGACTTAAAACATGGATGTTAATGAACATAGAGCTATTCACATAGCACATAATAATCTTCAGAATACTGATGATGTATATACATTTTATTATGATGAAACAAACAATCATCGAAAATTATATCTGACAGACGCTGGTCTAAATGTAGAGCAGGATGACAATTTTGTACTCGCTGGAATTCTACATAAAGGCTTACAGCATAATGTTGAATACTCAGTTTTGTATAATGAGCTAAATCTACAAAAAACGATAAAAGAAATGAAGCTTAAACATATTGCGAAAGGCTCATTTCTGGAGATGCTTAAATCTAAGAAGCTGTGCGCTATTTTGATATGGTTAAATGCAAATAACTTCTATATTCATTATTTCAATTTAAATCTCGTATATTGGTCTATTCTCGATATTGTTGACTCCATTATTAGTGAGGTTGATAACCCATTTTACTTTATGCATCATATGCAAATAAAGAGTGATTTTTATGAGCTTGCAAATTCTAGCCGTGGAGTGTTTCTAAAGAATTTGCAGGATTTTAATTATCCCGATGTACAGAAAGAAAAATGTGATGAATTTTACTGTTGGCTCGTTTCTTTTGTAAGTAATAACAGTGCTGTCATACCAGATTTTAATGCCAATATTTTAAATACCTTAATGAAAGAGGCATTGAAGGTAGATGACTTTCCGTTTATTTCGGGTTTTGATGGGGGACAATTGATTTCAAGTTTTATGATTTTCTATTTAAGAAATCTATACCTATTTAAAAATGCAAAACATCTTTTTGATGACGAATATCATATTGAGAATGATATTAAAGAAGTTCCTTTAACTGAAAATGGCAAGCCAATTGATAACTATGAATTTGTTAAATCTCATGAGTTTGAGGCTATTCAGATTTCAGATGTTATAGCTGGATTTCTCGGTAAATATTTCACTTATTTAAAGAATGTAAGCGACGAGAAGTTGAAATTAGATAGAAGTGAGTTGAACTTTCAACAAATAGAAACCTTGGCAGCATTAAGGCGGTTAATTGATGCATCAGATGATGTGAGCCAAGGTTTTTTTAATGTTGTTAGTAGCGAAGGTGAACAAAGAAGAAATGGCTGGTTTTTGCAGATTTAGCAATTCTTCATTCAAAGGTGCTATGCCCTTGAGAGAAAATCATTCTGTAATTTTATACATACTTTTGATCAAAAATCATAATTTTTTTACCGCGCATCCAATCAGCGTACGGTTGGTTATTATCCAGCGGTAACACGCTGGTTGATGGGTTTCTAAAGGAAGAGCGGAAGTCTTACTACGAGTGATGAAACGACGATACGTTCTGCTGGTGCATGATAGCTCGATGCTTGAGATGCACCATGAACCGGAAGGGATGCAACGGGAAACGCGTAGCGGGTTTCCCTTGCCAAGTTAGCGTGGACTACACGCACACCTTGCGTAAGTTATAAATCTACAAAAAAGGCTTT
>JAGLMC010000071.1 GCA_023140215.1 Alphaproteobacteria bacterium | reverse complement strand
TCAATTTTAAATGCGTATTGACAGTGCAATATCATTAAGGTCGAGCCAACGGTAAATGGTCGCGCGCGAAACCTTGAATAAATGCGCTGCTTCAACCTTACTTCCACCGTCTTTAATGAAGGATAAGGCGGCAATCCTGTGTGGGGTTTGATAAGTCATGTCTCATGATAGTACGTTTCTTTCTTAATACAAACTACTATATCTTTATTAAAATGGAAAGAAAGTTCTAACCGCGTTTTGTTTAGTATTTTGCTAAAACATTACCAATTATATGCATATTTCCCTAGTAATCTAAACGCTATACCAGATGTTGTTTATGAATTTTTAGAGGCGCAAACAGAATGCCGCTTTGAAAATTATCTGGATTTGGATGCAAATAATTTAGATCGTATGCTGCGACGGTATTATAACGATATTCGTTTATTTCTTGGTATTTGTAAGTTTGATTATGATGGTAGAGCAAAGTTCTGTAAATGGGCAGCTCAGTATATATTTCCAGAAGCACTCAATGCAGAGGAAGTTGATGATAATATTAGTAACTGGTTTTTAGACAATAAATTTGAGATGCCACGCCCCAAAGTTCTATCTAGATTGGTTGGCTCAGCAGAAAAAACCTTTGAAGAAAGTTTGTTCAACAATATATTGTGTAAACTGTCTCTTTCACATAAGAATGAGCTAAATAATCTTTTAGCTACCTCAGAGGGTTATTCAGAATTTAGTAACTTGCGCTCTGAAACTGGGGCTGCCAGTCTTGCCAATGTTCTCGATGCTATTTCACGTTTATCTTTGCTTCGTAAAATTAATTTACCAAAAGACCTATTATCTGAGCTTAAGCCCAATCTAATAGAGAAATACCGTCTGCGTGCAAGTTCTGAAGATGCATGGGAATTACGCAGGCACCCAGAACTGGTGCGTTTACCGCTTTTAAGCTTTTACACCCACGGTCAAAGTATTATTGCGTTTGCATTTTGCTATCTGCTCGGGTTTGATCTAATGCCGCGTTTCAAAGGTATAGATAAACAAAAACTAGTAAGACCATCCCAAAGATTCAAAGGTGATTTTCCTAATATTGATAACATTTTTGCTAAATCATCAATTAACTGGTCACTTATGGTGCAACAATATGATGAAATGATTAAGTTAGCAACGGCATTATTAGAAAGAACATCCGATGCTGAAGCTATTTTAAGGCGCTTTGTACGCGGCCAAAATCAACACCCTGTATATGCTGCTTTGCTGGAACTTGGAAAAGCAGCAAAAACACTTTTCTTATGCAGATATCTAAGCTCGAAAACATTACGACGTGAAATTAATACTGGCTTGAATGTTGTTGAGAGGTGGAATGGAGTAAATAACTTTATCTATTTTGGCAAAGGCGGTGAATTTTCAACTAATCGTCTTGAAGAACAAGAAGTATCAGTTTTATCTTTGCACTTACTTCAATCAAGTATGGTTTACGTAAACACATTAATGATTCAAAATATTTTAGCTGAGCCTCTTTGGAAAGCTCGGATGACTGAACGTGATATAGCTGCATTGTCTCCATTGCCACATAGTCATTTTAATCCCTATGGTAAATTTGATTTGGATATGAGTACTCACCTGTCCTTAGAAGAAATGAGGATTGCAGCATGACTTATTCCGAAATTTATAATATACGGAACGATTTTTATATGTCGAAAAATCAAGCCCTTAGAAAATCCGTATTTCTGTTCCGCATATATAGTGTGAAATTGGAGAAAAATATATGATAATTGGATATGCTCGGGTTTCAACAACAGGCCAAAACCTTGATGTGCAAAAAGAGCAACTTGAGCAAGCTGGTTGTGAAAAACTTTATGAAGAAAAGCATACTGGATTTGACAGAAAACGCCTCCAACTTGAAAAAATGCTTAAAACAATTGAAAATGGAGATACTCTAGTAATATCTAGTCTTGATCGGCTAGCACGTTCGACACATGATTTGTTTGAAATTACAAAAATTTTGAAAAATAATGGCGCAGAATTTAAATCTCTAAGAGAACCTTGGGCAGACACTACAAGCCCTATGGGTAAGTTTTTACTTACTGTTTTTACCGGGCTTTCAGAGCTTGAAAGGAGTTTGATAAATGATAGAACAGAAGAAGGACGTAAATCAGCTAAAAAACGCGGCGTAAAATTTGGTAGAAAACCAAAGCTAACAACTCATCAGCAAGAGCAAGTGATAAACATGCTTAAAAATGGTAAATCTATCAGATCTATTGCTAGACATTATAATGTAGGCGTGGCTACTATTGACCGAATTAAGAAAACTATCATATCTATTTGATAAAGTTCGTCCGTTTTTACAGCTTCGAGGGAACTAGGCCGGATAATGCGGTGGCCGAAAGCTTTTTTCATACGCTGAAAACCGAGCTAACGCATCACCACCAATTTAAAAACAGGGAGGAAGCCAAGCATGTGATTTTTGAATATATCGAGGTGTTCTACAACCGTGTCAGGATACATTTGGCTAATGATTACATATCGCCAGTGGATTTTGAAAAAGATGCTTTTGAAGAAATTCAGAATGTCGCATAAAAAAATGTCCGGTTAACTGTTGCCAGATCAGTAGGTAATGGCAACATCAGGAAGGCTCTTTTCGAAAGCAATGTAATCGTAGATACCGGCCACATCTTTCTCGGCATCAGGAGTAAAAACAACGCTATATTTTTTCATGAGCTACTTCTCTGGCAAGCTTTTGGTGTCTTTTCTCCATATGATTAAATACATCATCCATTGGAACCGGTATTCCGCTGTTTGCAGACTTGTCCAAGCGGGCACGAATGGCTTCTAGGCGAGCATCGTGTTCATCTTGTTTTTGTTGCCATAAGCGTAGAGCTTCACGAATAACTTCGCTTGTTGAGCCATATGATCCTGATTTCACTTTATCTTTGATAGACAAAAGCATGTCAGGAGGCAGTGTTATACTTATCTTTTCAGCTTTTTCTATTGTAGACACCTTATTCACCCCTTATTTCGTACAACATCTAATTATGTTGGTACGATAAAATCATACCTGACATACCTTAATAAATCAATAACTACATGAGAAGGGGTAATACATATAATTTAACATAAGGTATATTATGCGACGTAACGGGCTATAAACCATTGAAATAGCACACAACTAAATGTGTGATAATGTATCTTATGGAAAACAAAAGCTGATTTTTAATATTAACTGGTTCTGTATTATATAAATAATGCTAAAGTTCAACAGGTAAGCTCAAGCCATCATAAGAAGGTATATAGTTTTCAGGAAGTTCATTTAAAAGCGTTTGGTAATCCATGCTTAATGTCAGACTGGTTAAATATATTTCTGTAGCTTTAATTTCTTTATTTAAACGATATATAGTGTCCAAACTGGCGTGAACTTTATTATGAGTCATTCTATAACCGGCAACATCAATAACGAGTGTTTTTATACCTTTAAGCGTATTTATAGCTGATTGCTCTATATTCCAAACATCAACGCAATAAGCAGTATCACCAAACCGATAGCCAACTGATTTACATGTACCGTGATCCATTTCAAAAGGAGTAAAATCAATATCCCCTACTCTATGTGCTTTACCATAATTATCATCAATGATTTCTATGGGATCTATAATTGCAGGATATAATTCATGATTACCGCCTTTAAACAAATAATTAAAACGCTTTTTCAATTCTACAATAGTTATTGTGTTTCCATATATAGGCACAAGGGCTTTTTTACGATGTCGGATAACACGTAATTCATCAATACCGTTTATATGATCGCTATGAGTGTGTGAATATAGTATTGCATCAATTGTTTGTATATTTTCACGGTTAAGTTGTTCTCTAAAATCAGGTCCTGTATCTACGACAATGTTTGTTGTTTTTGTTTGGAGCAAAATACTGGAACGCATACGTTTATTTTTAGGTTCTTTTGGATCGCAAGCTCCCCAATAATTCCCAATTGCCGGTACTCCTGTTGAATTTCCACAGCCTAGAATAGTTAATGTGGCTTTCATTTCATTTTTGCCCGATTAAAAAGTGTAAAGAAATTTTGTTTTGAATGTTTTGCTATCTCATTTTCAGTAATATCATAAAGTTTGGCCAATGCAGAGCCTGTATGTATCACATACGCCGGTTGATTAATTTTACCGCGATATGGCTCCGGTGCTAAATATGGAGCATCAGTTTCTAACAAAAGCCTATTTAGTGGAATATCACGCGCTATATCGCGGAGTTCTTGCGCCTTTTTAAATGTAATAATCCCCGCTAACGATATGTAAAAATCAAAGTCCAGAGCTTCTTCAGCCAAAATACGCTTTGAACTAAAACAATGCATAACACCTTTTAGCTTAGTACCTGTACCTTCTTCTTTTATAATGCGCATAGTATCTTTTTCAGCATCACGACTATGAACGATGAGAGGCATATTTGTTTCTATACATGCACGAATATGTTTTCGGAAACTTTCTTGCTGTTGTTCAGGGGTAGAATTATCGTAATAATAATCAAGGCCACTTTCTCCTATAGCGATGATTTTGGAATCAGAGAGAGCAAGCCTGACCAATTCATCTTGGCTTATATCTATTTCTTCCTGTACGCCCGCATTATGTGGATGTGTTCCAATACTGCACCAGACATTTTTTAGAGTTTTTGTCATTTCCAAAAGCTGAGGAAATTCATCTGAAACACGGCAGCAAACACTTAGCATAGCCTCAACGCCTGCATCATTAGCAGTCTTTACTATCTCAGAGGGCTGTCCAAGTTTTTTTATTTTTTCATGATTTAGGTGACAATGGGAATCAATCCACATCTCCCCTACTCCGAAACTTTTTGCATTTGCTCGTCTTCAACAATACGTGGAAATACACCATAGGGTTTATTTATGTTAGTTCCTGCTTTTAGAGAATAATCAGCAGATAAATGTTTAAATAAACGATTGCTTTCAGAAACATTAATCTGGTCTAAAATTTTACCGGCAGCATCAGGAGTTATGAATTGAATGGAAATAGCAATACAACGTATGACTTCAGACAGTACATAAAGCACAGTTTCCATACGTTTGGGATCTTCTTTCTTTAAAATCCATGGGGCTTGGGTATCAATATATTTATCCGCATTTCTAGCCAAACTCATAATAGATTCAATGACTATGTTATATTCAAATTTATCAGTATGTTGACGTAAAGATTCAAGGAGTTTTTCATAGCCCTGATTCATTAAGGCATTATCTTGTTCAGTAAATTCACCATGTTCCGGAATTTGTGAGTTACAATTTTTATAAATCATGGATAGTGTGCGCTGAGCTAGATTTCCAATACCATTGGCAAGATCTGCATTCATACGTTCTATAGCTTGTTCATGAGAAAAGTTTCCATCTTGTCCATGTGATATTTCACGCATTAGAAAATAACGGATTTGTTCAAGCCCGTATGTATCAATCATATCAATTGGAGATAGAACATTTCCAACTGATTTGGACATTTTTTGTCCTTGTACATTAATAAAACCATGAGCAAAAATTGTTTTTGGAATATCCAGTCCTGCACTTATTAAGAAAGCAGGCCAATAAACTGCATGAAAGCGGATAATATCTTTACCAATTACATGATAATCAGCCGGCCAGAATTTTTTAAAATTCTCCGAGCTTTCATCAGGAAAGTTAACGCCGGTTATATAGTTTGTTAATGCATCCAGCCATACATACATAATATGGTTTTTATCTTCTGGAACAGGAATGCCCCAATTCAAACGATCTTTATGGCGGGAAATTGATAAATCTTTAAGTCCACCTTTTACAAAGCTAATAATTTCATTTCGGCGTGATTCAGGTTGAATGAACTCTGGATGATCTTCGTAATAAGTGAGCAGTTTATCTGTATATTCAGAAAGCTTGAAGAAATAACTTTCCTCTTCAACCCATTTAGCTTCTGTTCCATTGGGAGTTAAATATTCTCCGGTTTCCGGAATCTTTGTGAGTTCGTCTTCTGTAAAATATCCTTCTTCACGAATAGAATACCATCCCTTATATTTTCCAAGATAAATATCACCATTGTCTTGTAATCTTTTCCAGATAGCTTGAGATGCTATATGGTGACGCTCTTCGGTTGTGCGGATAAAATCATCATTGGAAATACCTAAAAGCTTTGTCATAGCTTGAAATTCTGCCGCATTTTTATCGGCAAATTCTTTAGGCTTCATTCCATTTTGTTCAGCAGTTTTAGCAACTTTTTCTCCGTGTTCATCTGTGCCGGTTAAAAACATTACATCATAACCGTCAAGGCGTTTAAAACGCGCCATAACATCTGTCAATATAGCTTCATAGGCATGACCTAGATGCGGCGATCCATTTACATATGAAATAGCTGTTGTAATGTAGAATGGCGTTTTGGCCATATTAAAAGCTCCTCTTTGCTTACTCTGTAATCAGTAAAAATGCACCCAAGACTGCTTGTCTTTTATCAAGATTAGAAACATTAACCTTATTAAAATGTCCTTGTAGGTTTTCACAGATTTTAACCAGTTGTTCAAGAGAAGAATTTTTAAGCAATTTTTGAAATATTTTTATATTTAAAGCTGAGTTTTGTATTTCTTGATTACGTGCTTTTGTCAGGACAAGCTCTGTAAAAATCCATTGTAATAGATCTTGAAAATTTTGAAATTCTTGATCTTGCCTTACGCGTGCAAATGCATCTGCCATGATATGTATATCCGGCCAATTCCAGTTTGGATAGCTTTGAAATATATCAATAATTTTACCGAGTGTATCCAATCCGCCATCTTCAATATATTGTAAAGTTTTTCCAAAGCTTCCTGAAGACATATGAGCGAGTGTATTAAATTCTTCTGTGTTTAAATCCAAGCCTTTAAGAATTAATAGTTCTTTTAAAATATCATGTGGCAATGGATGAAAATGTATTAGTTGTGTTCGAGATCTAATGGTTGGTATTAGCGCTCCAAGCCTGTGTGTTATCAAGATAATAACTGTATTTTTGGGTGGTTCTTCCAATATTTTAAGTAAAGCATTTTGTGAATTACGATTCATTGTATCCGCATCATCAATTATCACAATTCGCCAACCGTTATTTGCTGCTGTCATATGTAAAAAGGGCGCAACTTTTCTAATCTCGGAAACTTCAATTCCTGCTTTGTAACGATTTTTAGTAGTGTCATAGAGTCGTTCTATACTCATAAGATCAGGATGAGCTCCAGATGTAACAAGACGTGCAGACTGTTCATCATGCATTGTATTAAGTGTTGCAGATTTATTGCCGTTAATTTCAGATTCATGCTTTTCAAGTAAGAACTTTGCAAAGCGATATGCCATTGTAGCTTTACCAATACCATTCAGACCTGAAAAAATAAATCCATGTGGTAAATGTCCTGTATTAAAATACTCAAGGAGTTTTGTTTCAATATTTTTATGTCCCAGACAAAATTGCATAGTTCTGGGATGTCCGAACTTTTCTATCTCTTTTTCATTTTCAATCGAATCAAAGGTAATATTTTTATCAGATGATAATTCTTCTTCTTCACCAAATAAATCCATGGATTCAAAGTCTCTTTTGTGTGATAGCCAAGATCATATTTGCCATCTCTTCAATGGTTAATGTCGAATCTATAACCTTACAACGCTCTGGTTCTTTATCAGCAATAATGAGAAAACCTTTTCTGATTTTTTTATGGATTTTAAAATCCAGACGTTCAAATTTATCTTCTGTTTGTCTGATGTAAAGCTGTTCAGATATCAATCGACGTTCAGAGCGCGTAAGGCCTACTTCTGGAGCGACATCAAGAATAAAGGTTAGATCAGGTTTAAAACCATCAAGAACAAGAGTGTTTAATTCTTCAATCTTTTTAAGATCAAAGCCAAGTCCATAACCTTGATAGCTGCGCGTTGAATCAGTAAATCTATCACTAATTACAATTTTCCCCTCTTTAAGAGCAGGTTTAATTATTTTTTCAACATGCATAACTCTGGCAGCAAAAAGTAAAAGACATTCAGAAAGAGGACTCCAGTCCCCACCTTCTCTTTGTACAATAAAGCTACGTATTTTTTCTGCTTCCGGAGTTCCTCCGGGTTCTCTGGTTGTTATAACTTTATAACCCTGTTGAGTCAGTGATTCGGCCAGCCTATTTATTTGCGTTGTTTTACCGCTACCTTCGCCACCTTCAAAGCTGATGAATAAACCAGAAGTTTTCATTTTACATTTTCTCCTCTGGAAAGAAAAAAGAGCTTTGCTTTGGCAAAAATTGTAGATATCAAGCCAAGTGTATCTGCATTTTCTCCTGCGTAAAGAGGATGCTCTATAATTTCCTGATTAATAATTTCAATAACTATAGTTCCAATTTCATCACCTTTTTTTACAGGTGCAATTAGTGGTTCGTTAAATTTGGCATATACTTTAAGGCTGTTTATATCTAATTTTGGAATTGTTATTGTTAAGTCTTTATGTATTTTTGCTGAAATAGTTTTCTTTTTGCTCATTACTACGGCAACATTTTCTACGATATCTCCTGCATTAAAAATCTTGCGGTTTTTAAAATGACGTAATCCCCATTCTAGCAATTTTGCAGCTTCACCTGCTCTATCTTTTTCATTTTTAAGGCCATTCACAACTAAAATAATGCGCCGCCCATTACATACTCCAGATCCCATTAAACCGTATCCACCAGCTTTAGTATGTCCTGTTTTAATGCCATCAGCGCCGATATTGCGATAAAGTAATGGATTACGGTTGCGCTGTTTTATATTATTGTAAGTAAATTCCTGTTCTGCAAAATATAAATAGAGTTTTGGAAAATCTCTAATAAGAGCTGCCGCAAGAATTGATAAATCCCGCGCTGTTGAATAATGGTCAGGATCAGGCCAACCGCTGGCATTAACAAAATTGCTGTTTTTCATGCCAAGCTCATAAGCTTTGAGAGTTGCATTTTCTGCAAAAGCATATTCAGAATCGCTAATACCTTCCGCCAATACAATAGTTGCATCATTTCCAGATTGAACAATAACACCGCGAATAAGATCTTCAACTGTTACATTAGTATCCACCTCTACAAACATTTTAGAGCCGCCTTTAAGCCATGCTTTATTACTTACCAGTAATTTTTCATCTAGAGAAAGCGCACCTTTTTTAAGTGCCTCAAAGATCATGTACATACTCATAGCCTTACTCATTGATGAGGTTGGCATACGCTGATCGGCATTTTTATTGAATAAAACCGCGCTGGTTTCATAATCAAAAACTATAGCTTGTTTAGCCGAAGTTTGAATTTGGCTTTTAGCAAAAGAAATTTGCGAAAATGTTAATACAATACAAAAAATGGTAACGAATAATGTCTTCATAGCATTAATAAAGCAATTTCAGCGCAGAAATTCAACTGTTCTTAGAAAATTAGCTTAAAATATTAAATTCAATCCACGACAATAATTGCTTCATTGCATCCGGCCTCAACAATATTTTCCAATACAAAATCTGCCTTGGTAATACTATCTATAGGCCCTAAGCGAACACGATAGAATTGTTTTTCATTAACTATTGCGGGATAAATTTTTGCATGTTCCGTTGATTGCAGTGATTGTGCTAGCTTAATGGCATTATTTTGATCTCCAAATGATCCTACTTGTACATAAATGTTTGTTTGGGTTACGGGTAATTGCCTAACAACAGGATCGGGCATAAAATTCCCACTTTTAAAACTCCCCGGAATTTGTATTAGATCTAATGATTGACGTTCTATGACGTGCAGAGATGCGTCTTGTGTAGAGTCTATTGGAATAACAGGTTTTGTATTTGTTGATGCCAGTTTTTTATTCAATAAATTTACACGTTTTGAGATATTATGAGTATTTTCATTCATTGCAATCTCTACGCCACGAGTGCTTTGCCCACGTTTTGCAGCTTGTGCAATAACACGACTTTCTTTTCCTAAAACCTTAACCTTAACTTTTGCAGTGCCTTTGTTTTTAAAGCCAAGAAGTTCAGCAGAACGCTTGGAAAGATCAATAATGCGTCCACGCTTAAACGGGCCTCTATCATTAATACGTACAATTAAAGAACGTCCATTCTCAAGATTTGTTACACGAACTAATGATGGAAGTTGTAGCGTTTTATGCGCTGCTGTAAGTTCATTCATATCGAATATTTCACCATTAGCTGTAGACTTACCGTGGAAGTTAGAACCATACCAAGAAGCAATCCCCGTTTCTGTATAGCTGTAAGTTTCTTTTGGTGTATAGCGTTTACCAGCAACTTTGTAGGATGATCCAACTTTAAAACTACCCTCGCTTTTACTGGCTTCAGGCAGACTTTGTTTAATAATATGGCTGGCAAATTGCGTTTGTGCGCAAGCACTGAGAATTAAAAGACTCAACAAGGATATCAAAAGTCTAAAGTGCATACTTAAATCTCACAAAAAGTTAATTCCATAATTATTGAGCAATTTTGTCTGCTAGTAAGCCAACAGATGTTGCAAAGTAAATTGAACGATTCCACTTCATAATTACATTGTAATTATCATAAACTAAAAAAGCAGTTCCAGCTATAGTGTCAGGAAGTATGATTGATGCTTTCATTCCGTTAATTACAGGAATATCTTTTCCATTTGGCAAGAGTACTCCCATCCTTTGCCATTGTTGAAGTGTTTTTGAAACATCGCGCCCGGTTAGACTTTTGGGAAAATTCTTTGGCAATCTTACGAGACGTCCCCAACGCTCATTTGAATTCCAACCATTTTTCTGTAAGTAATTTGCTGTGGATGCAAATATATCAGGAAGACTTGTCCATATATCACGTTTACCATCTCCATCATTATCAACAGCATAAGCATGAAAGCTGGATGGCATGAATTGATTTTGCCCCATTGCACCAGCCCATGAGCCTTTCATATCCGAAGGTGCTATATGTCCTTCTTCTAATATTTGCATAGCTTCTAATAATTCTTTACGGAAAAAAGAGCTTCGTCTACCATCATACGCTAATGTTGCCAATGCTGAGATAACGTCAAAACCACCGGTATTATTGCCATAACTTGTTTCAATGCCCCAAAGTGCAATTATAATATTGCTTGGCACACCATATTTTTTACTTATCCTGTTTAACTTATTTTTGTGTTTATTATAAAGTTTACGTCCCTGCTCTACACGTGCTTGGGAAATAATGCGCTTTTTATATTGTGCAAAAGTCAAATTTTCTTCAGGTTGTTTTCGATCAAGTTCTATGATTCTGGGAATAGGTTTTATAGAGAACATAGCTTCATTTAATATTTTTTCTGAAATTCCTTTGCTAATGGCTTCTTTTTTAAAATCAGAAAGCCACGTATCAAATGTTTGATCTGCATATGAAACAGGTGTAAACAAACAAAATATAGCTAAAATATAGAATGTTATTTGAAAATAGAGCATTAATGCTTTTCCGTTTTTCCTATCTCACCATTTTTATAAAGCTTGGACATAATTTCAAAAATAAATGCCGTGCTCCAACCAAATAAAATAAATCCATTTGCTGCTTGAAAAGAACTTATTAAACGCCATTCTTTATTCAGAACGATATCCCCGAATCCTACTGTTGTAAAAGTACTTGTTGAAAAATAGAGTGCTTCTTCAAGTCCTGTAAGAGAACCAGAAGCTAGATAAAAGAAAGCCCAGAGCCAAATTTGTATAATATGCGCACAAAAAATACCTAAAACAGTAATAATCAATATTGGAATTTTCCAAAATAAACGAAATTGTTTAAAAAATGAAGGGCCAGTGTTTTCAAGTAATCTCATTAGACAATCGAGCACAACCGCGTGAATAACAACAGTTAAACAAATTAAAAATGTCCCTAAAATTATTTGTGTAGCAAACATGCAATCTTTTTTTAAATATCCTCTGGACAGACATACAAAAAAATAGCTAAAAGATGAAGCGTTTAAAATTCAATTTTGTGTATGACACACAATTTTTATGGAAGAGTGGCAGAGCGGTTGAATGCACTGGTCTTGAAAACCAGCAAGGATGTAAGTCCTTCCAGGGTTCGAATCCCTGCTCTTCCGCCA
>JAGLMC010000070.1 GCA_023140215.1 Alphaproteobacteria bacterium | reverse complement strand
AGTATCCATCATTGATTTTGCTACAGCTTCAATAACAGGGATTGATACAGAGTTTCCAAATTGTTTGTATGCCTGACAACTGGAAACACAATCCACAATAAATTTTTCTGGAAAGCCTTGTAGACGAGCACATTCCCTCGGTGTTAGTTTTCGCGGGTTTTTACCTAGATCCGATTGATCAATTAGAATTTCACTACCATCTTTGTAATATCTTGCACTTATTGTGTTTGCATATTCACTTTCAGTATTGAAAAGACTGTAGCCGAAACCATTCCCTTTTGCTTTATGCTCTCGTTTACGACGCTGGTGTCCTGCCCAAAGCTTATCGGAAATTGTGTACTTCTCATCAACATCGGTATTTGGAAACAATATGTCACCTAGTCGGGTTTTTATTCTTGTCGGCTCCGGCCATTTGAATAATGTATTAAAATCAGTGTTGGGCGGATAGTTATCTTTGTTGAAGCCTACAATATAGACGCGCTCCCTGTTTTGAGGTACACCGAAGTCAGCGGCACGTAATACACGGAAATCAACCCAGTAATTCAAGCTGTCCCCGAGGCTGTTTCGGGCTTCTTTAGACATCGGGACGTCATCCGGAATGTTATGTTCGTTTTCACCGCGTAGTATACCGGTGATCATCTTTATAGTTTTTCCTTTGTCATGACCTCGAAGCTGTTTTACATTCTCCAATAAGAATGCCTTAGGTCTATGATGACTTAATATTCTCTGGATTTCAAAAAACATCGTTCCTCTGGTGTCCATGAAGCCCTGTTTTAAGCCAGCCTGAGAAAATGCCTGACAAGGAAACCCTGCAAGAAGAATATCATGCTCAGGTATATAAGATGCAGCTATCTGGGTGATATCACCGTCAGGAACTTCTCCAAAATTTGCATCATAAGTCTGTTGGGAAAACTTGTCCCATTCAGATGTGAATACGCATTCTCCGCCAAGATTCTGGAATGGAATTCTTATTCCCCCAATTCCAGCAAAAAGATCTATGAACGTAAAGTAGCAGGAAGTACCGTCGCCACTTTCTTTGCCAAACGGGGCTGGGAAAGTTAGTTCCTTCATCTGGTGTTGGTAGCTTTTATTCATAAAAATCTCCTTATTATTTATTGTATAGCCGTAAGAGAAAATTTGTCCTCGAATATTCTCTTAAAGGCTAACTTGTTCACAGTCGAATAGCAAGAACATAAGAAGAACGCGAGTGTTCCTTGTGCATATGATTTTTTAACATTAAATTGCGGTTATGATACGGTGCTATAATAAGTCGACGAACTCATCTATTGTAAGTTTACCATCCCCAACCGTGATGGTTGTTGGTAAATCAAGTCCGGAGTGGCTATCTCTTTCTAAAAACTTTCCATTTTGAAACGTATAAACTTTTCTCGGTGTTCCGTTATCAGTTTTAATGCCAAAGAATAAACCGTTTCTCTCCATTTTTGATTCGAGTGTACTTATATCATCCGATACAAAAATATCCTCGTCCTTTATGCTTTGGTAAGCTGGACATTCATCTCTAAGAATACAATTCGAGCAGGATAATGGATTTGCTCCGCGACAAGGACCAGAGCTGCCCCTATCTGTTCCATATCTTTGACACCAAAGAATATCAAGAAATTCTGTCTTGTTTGTTTTATTACCCATAGAGGATGCCCAGATCAGTTTTTCAAGTTTATCCAGCCTTTTGTATTTGGAATACAAATCGTTTTGCATGTCTTTCGAAGGATCTCCGTTGCCATTATCTTTTGGACTCAATCCCAGAGGGTAATAAATGAATGTTTTGACCCACGTATCAATTGGAAATGCTTCTATTCCAAAAGCTTGCTGAAGAAAGCAGGCAATGACTTTTGAAGAGGATCCTTTCTTACCGCTATGATCCCTATAAAATTCTTTAAAGGTATCACGCTCATCGAAAGCTAATTTGAAATCTGTATTTACTGGTGTCATAAGATTCCAGATATAACCATATAAACGACCAGGCATGCGGTTATATATCTGGCGAAGCTTGCTAATGTTATCGTAATCATCTCCTAGTAATGCGGGATACATAGATTCAAATTTTTCAGCGCTAATCGGTAATGAAGAGGTTTCTGCATATTGAAACGTATGGTCGCCAACAGTAAAAAAATTTGTATATTCAAGTTCCCAGAATTTTTTGGTAGATAAATAAAAGCTATGAAAGTTACTAAAAAACCCAAAACTTTCATCAATAAGCTCGTCATATGTGGGCAACAGGTAGGACTCCATAAATTTAAATTGACCAACTTCATTGCCATAGGTAATCTGTTTTCCCAAGTCTTTCATATACCAATAAAGCATTCTTTGCTCTGATGTCTTTCCTAGACGAGGGGCGTTACCTGAAGCAGAAAACCTGATAATGCCATACATCTCGTCAAAGATCCGGCCATGGGGAATGTACTTGCCGTAAACTACTTCGATTTTATCTCTCCATATTTTCTGTAGTAACGCTAATGATTCAGGCGCGTTGGCACAAATGTGGCTTAAATCTTCATAGCTGACTTTGTCGGCCAGACCTATTCTATTACTTAATTCGTCAGTTATTAATATATCGTATTCCGGACTGTGTTCCTGAGGAATATTACAGGCAAAATTTAATTCTATATTACACAGGCCATTGGTTTTAACCTCCCCCCATTTTGCGCTCAATACAAATCCGAAAATTCGTTGTTTTGTGTCAGGATTATAATCACCTACTAGTCCGGCATCTTCCCTGTCGGCCAGCATATGCACATACATAAGAGGAAATTGTTCCAAGTCAGGACTGAACAACTCTACTCTGGTCATCCATTGCAAGGGAACATCTTGAATTGTAATCTTGTGTAAATAATCCAAGCTAAACACAGCTTTTAATCCTCGCCATGTTTTTCGGTTACGAGTTCGTCCCAATAATTGTTATTGGCACGCCATTGGGCATAGGGGCGTACATTTCCAGCATACATACCGCTATCATAAAAAACTGTTCCGGTTTTAACCAGCTTAATCCAGTCGCTGTAATTGATCGGAGGGCCGAACCCTATAGACACATAGATGCCGGATAGGTTCTTGTAGCATTTAAACCACCCTTTATCATTAAACTTGCGTTCTACCTTTGTCTTTATTGATTCCTTTAACCATTTGGCAATTATCAAATCATCGCGTTGGAAGTGATCTGGAATTAATGTGGACTTATCTGCTCTTGTATCTTCCGAATAGGAGTAACAAGCCAGAATGTTTTCGTTATTATCTATCTGTAGTATTTGTCCAAAAGAGTTATACCCTTTTATAGTAGGGACAGGTTCGCCAGACCATGAAAGTCGGCCACCTTTTTTCTGGTTTGGTTTGCCAAAATATTTCAGAAATTGCGTATCGCGATCTATTTTAGGTATTGCTGTATAGGGACGGTCTTTCTTCCATAGTGCAAGATCAGGAGACCAATCTCCAAATGTGGTTTTGCTGGCTGTGTCTTTTTTCATTTCGTAACCAAGCAAATCCGGTTCATTATCTCCATTTGCAGTAATACCCATTTTCTGCTCTAGCCAATGTCCTTCAGCTCCATCATGACGATGGTTGAATCCGGTAGGGTCGAATTTTTTCCCTTTAACGTTATTTATAAAATTCTCAATTATCTTTTGTTTATTTTCTTCCATTGTATAATCTTTTCCCGTCCAGTTTCACTCACTTTGATTTTATATCAGTACGGTATCTGGATTCATAGGGGGGAGGTACGGAAGATTTGTTTATGCAAATGTCTTTTCATCTGATTTCAAAAATTCTTGATCCCGTTGATATGATTGTGCTTGTTTTCAAATAATTTTGAGTGGTTAATTTGGTATTGCTTGAACTCGGAAACATCCAACACATTCGAGCAGCATGCCGCCAGTTCTATAACCCGAGTCAGATTAGTGACCTCACCAGCCCTTAGGTTTGAGGGTATTTACAATTAAGCGAATGACTGTGTGCGGTGTATAAAACTTTCCAGCTTTCTTATTGGTTTTATCAGCAAATTTTTTGATAAGAAACTCATAGGCACGGCCCATTTCATCATCTCGTACATCTTTCACGCCCATTGGAATCTGATGGAAATGATCGAGTAATTCTATGATTAAGCTATCAGGTAGATGATCTTTGTTGGTTTATGATGCATCATCAAAGATTTTGTATAAATGTTCATTGGCTTTTTCTACGCAGTGGAAAGCACTTTGCGGGGCTTATCCTCATTATCATGATAATTTTCAGGTGGGAGTGATTTATATTTGATCGAATATTTTTAAAATTTCCAGTGATTTTTAGTGCTGTTGTCGGCACTAAGCGGACATTCAAGAATCTATATTACATAGCCTCGACATCATGCAAAAATAAGTTGTTTTTTCTTTGCTCACGACTGCTACTAACTACATTGAAGAAACCTCTACTCAACTCATCAGAAACATTAATTATTTTTTTCAGCGCTCCCAACGTTTCTAGCTGTTGGGGGTTTAATCCCGCCCTATCCACAATCAATTGCTCGTCGCTTACATTCTTTAGATAAGTAAAATATTTTCCAAACAACCCAGCAATAACATCTGAAATCTGTATAGCTTTATAATCATGAGATCGAACAAATTCATAATTTTTTACTGGCACACTATTTTCGGTTAACGAAAATGTTTTGAGATCATCTTCAATATGATGTTCTTCATCAAAGATATGCCTTGAATTTTTAAACAAATATAAATTTCTTAGATAAAAAATCATAAACCCAGAAATAAGCTCTCCTTCATGAAAACCTGATATAAATGGTAGCTCATCTATATTTAACGACTCTTTCATCAAACCATTCAAAATATTTTCATTAAAATCTGGAAGAATTACACCCCCATCCTTCACGAAATCTATAAGCCAGAGGCAAAAATCATCACACCTATCAGTTCCTACATCGGGATAATTAAAGTCTTTTAGGCTTCCTAGAAATACAGGCCTATTGTTATTTGCAAGCTCATAAAAATCACTCTTTATTTGCATATGATTCATAATGTAAAATGGATTATTAAGCTCACCAATAATGGAATCGACTATATCGACGATAGACCAATATATAAGATTTAGATTGAAGTAATGAATATAGAATCCATTTTCTGAGAGCCAACTTAAAATAGCACACAGCTTTTTAGATTTAAGCATATCCAGAAAAGATCCTTTTGCAATATGCTTAAGCTTCAGTTCCTTAACTGTTTTTTGCAGATTCAAAGTATTAAATAAAACAGAAAAATCTGCATCATGCTGTATGCCTTTATGAAGAATTCCAGCGAGCACAAAATTATCATCCTGCTCAACATTTAGACCTAAGTCTGTTAGATACAACTTCCGAATATTATTCGTCTCATCGTAGTAGAATGTATAAGTATTATCGGTATTTTGAAGCCTATTATGTGTTATCAAAACATCCCTGTATTCATTAACATCCATATATCAAATCATTTCTTATATTTATTCGTATAAATTCAATCTCGGTACATAGCGGACGTTCGCACGTTACAATTATCCATTTCAACCATGTAAGCGTATGTTCATGCGGCTGGGTCATATATCAAATTGATGGCAAAATTTGTATCTGCTCGCTAACTAATAACTCGCTGTTGATGAGTTCGGCGCGAGCGGCCTTTGCATTCTGGCAATAAAGAAATATTCTAAGGTTCATGCGGGCTCGTGAAAAGCAAACGTATGCCAATTTCCTGCTACGAGCCAATTGACCTTCTGTACCATCTCCAGCAACAGAAGGCGTCAGAAGCTTATTAAAGCTATACATGTTCCAGCCAGCTTCGATGTCGTCAAAAACTACTAAGACATCTTCGTATTCCTCCCCTTTCGATCCGTGCTGAGTGCTGAGTGGTGTGTGATCAGAAACGAAATTATAGTATGGAAGGAGCTCATTCGTTGACATTGATAAAAATTTGTCGGCCAACCAATCAGACTTCTCTTCAGTGTGGATGGTCTTATCGTAAGCCTCAGTTCTTGGTTCTCTATCCAATGTTGCGGCCAAACGATCAGAAATAATACAAAGGCGATTTTCTTTCGCGTACCTCAAGATATCTCCAATTGGATGTTCAGTCCACATTTCGGTAAGCTTGCTGATAAGGCTATGAGCACTATCTAACATCTCCTTAAGTGGACGGTCTTTATTTCTGCCTAGTATATCGAAAGCAGGTGTTTGCTCTCTTAAAATATCAACAATCTTCTTTTTGTTGTCGTCTTGTAAGGCGACAATCAAAGGACACAGTGATTTGATAAATGGCTTAACTAAAAAATGGTTCCCGTCGATATACTCATCTTGTGCTTTGTTTGAGGCGTACTCGCCTGTGAATAGGTTTTGTAGTGACGAGAACCCAAGGCGTCTCGCAATCATCTGACGCACCAAGAACAGTCTTTTGGCTTCCTCGTTATCCTGCCAACCGATGTATCGTAGCGCTTCATCAAACTTCGATAGAGACTGGTCTAGTTGTTCGGGCGTATACCTTCCGCGGAGCCCAGCAGGTGCTTCCGTTTCAATCAAGGTCAGTAACACACTGCCTGCATTCAAGGCGCTATCGCCGGCGGAAGTCTGCTGGATGTCGTTCCGAAGCTTATTGGTTAGTTCAACGATTGAGGTAGCGGATCTAAAATTTTCTTCTTTTTCGATTGCCCGAAATCCTGCTGGCCCATCAAATACACCAGTTCCATTATCATAGATCTGCTGCATGGGGTCACCAAAATAGGCAACCATCGGAAGGCTTTCACCGGAGCAAATGGTATTGAATGCGGCAATAACACTATCAAATGTATCCTGCGCTTCATCGACAAAAATGTAGGGAAACTGGAAACCAAGCCCACGTTGCAAAATAGGTCTCTCGGAGATCAAGTATGCGGCTAACTCAATGACGTCATCATGCCCGATTTGTCCTTTCGAGAAGCTGCTAAATTGACTTTCATCGTACTTGAACACTGTCACTTGATCTAAAATTTCTAATTCAGCCGTCAATTCAGTAACCCGTCCGCGTGCTCGTTGGGCTGACTGAGAGTTGCCACCATTGTCTTTTTCGCGTGCTTTTGCGATGTGGGCTGGAATGAGGTAATCGCGAAGAGACACACGAATGTCTTTCGTAAATCGGTTGATGGAACCCCAAAGAAAACTATGAATTGTTGAAACCAAGTAGAGTTCGTCGAACCCGAGCCGTTCCTCAATTACAGCGGTTGCTCGTTTAGTATAGGTAATACAAACGATTTTTTGACCGTTTTTCCTCAAATCACTTCCGACTTCGTCACGAAGGAAATTTAGTGCCGTCACGAGCGAGGTTGTTTTCCCAGAACCGGCTCCTGCTACTACAGAAAACGACTTAGCGGCCAAAAGGCATTCTTTGATTTTCTTATCTGCTGTAGTCAGCTTGAGCAGTTGGGTCATATGACTGGCTCCTCAATTACCTGATCTTGATTTTGAAGTCTCTGTTCAAGCCATTTTAACCCTTCACAGATGTATAATGGTACTTGCCAATCATCAGAAGACAGGACTGTCAGCGCAAAATCGGTTTTCTTGAAGCTCGATTCTCGAATGAGTTTGAACATTGACTGGTTCAACTCTTCGGCTACCGTTGGAAGTACAACGTTTGTGAACGCTTCTCTTTCGCCAAAGACTTGGATATTTTCATAGATGAATGTCTCTTCTAGAGTTCGGCCATGAACCATCATATGCTCGCCTAGAAAATCTACTTCAACTGGACGCTGGAAAGCAACAAAACGGTCAAACTCAGTTTGCGACTGATCTTGGGCGGGGATTTCATTAAAGTCACCGACCAATAATTTTCCTGCGAACATGTTTTTGAGGCTAGCATTAGAAGTTACTGCATCAGCATCTGCTGCACAGCAGGCTTTTGCTCGACCGCCACCCTCTGGGGGCTTCACCGAGTCTATGTCGGTGATAACCAAGTAGGGAATGTGTAAGAAGGTCATTAGTTTTGCAAACCGATGAGCATACGCCCCGCCAACTTCTAGCGTAGTGAGGTATTTTGTGTTCAGGTTTGGTGATATTTGCGTGATCATCTGTGGCAGGAGAAGACGCTCCACAGTGCCTTCAATCAATATTGCGGCATCAGCGAAAAAGAGATCGCAATGGGCCAGAGCTAGATAGCGTTTTAAAAATTTAAGAGCAGCATCCGCATCTACTTCACCGTCATCCGTAGTGACTGCTGAAGCTTGAAAGTTTCTTAGGTTATGTATCACTGACACGCGTAAAATTGGAGACGCAGCGGGATCTTCTCCCGAGCGGTGACACCGTCGAAAATATCTCACCTTCTCAAAATCAACGGAATTGAGAACATGTGATGAGTGCGTTGTAATAACGAGTTGTGGGCTACTAATTCCATCTTCACCGAGATTGTTAAGAATATTCCATATATTGCCGATGAATGTCTGCTGAACCTGAGCGTGTAAATGGACCTCGGGTTCTTCGACAAAGATCAGATGGCATAATGGCCGGTTCTCTATGGTTTGTAGCCACTGCAACTGGAAATCTCGAATTTGGATCGCCATGAGCACCAAGTTTTTGAATCCCAGCCCATTATAGGCCTCGGGAAGCTCATGAGCAGTTTCACCATCTATGTAGATTAAGTCTGTGCTGCCACGCAGTGCTAAGTCCGCACTGATAGATGAAATTATCTTCAAGCGGCGTTCATGTGCTGCAGGTACACCCAAGCCGTCCAATACACCCATAAGGTTTTCGAAATGCTCATCGTAATGTTCCGTGAGCCTTTCGTTGTTCTCGTCGATAATTTGGATTGCCGCATCGCTGATATCAGTTTGATCTAGGTTATTGCGATAGAATGAGGCAAACGCTGTTGAGAGTTTACTGCTACGACTATTTTCCTCATCGTCATTCATGTTTCGTTGGGCATCAACGAAGTCCGTACGCACCAAAGAATTCAATATGCGTTTGCCATCGGCAGGTTTGAGTATTGTTTCCTCAATTTCTTCGTTCTCCAGCCTTGCAAGTGAAGAGTACTGAACGGAAAAGTGACGTTTGAAGTTACCATCAAGGCCTAAAAAATGGCTTAGGTTTCTTTTCCGGTTGCCGTCATCATCACTTGGAAAAATGGTGTCATATTCAGCCCATAATTTGGAAATGTCTTCCAAAACATACTTGCAGCGAATACCAACTTCATATGCTTCTATGGATATGCTGGAAAGCAAGGCAAAAGCGCGACCGAAAGAGATGTTTTCGGGATCAAATTCGAACCAAAGATCGAGCTCTATGGAAGGGAAAACGATATCATCTTCTTCGGGCGAATAATGGTCAATCTCTGAGATGCGTTGAATCGAGAAATCATGAATCTTAAAATCTCTAGAAGAGAGAAAACACCGAAAGATGCTGGTTGCCGAAGTCTTCCCACTATTATTTGGCCCAACGAAAACAGTTTCAGAATCTTCGAAATCAACTTTGACCTCTTCAAGGCGACGAAAGTTCCTAATAAAGGCTTTAGTTAATCTCATTTTTTTCACTTTCGCTATTGAACATCACAAACGATCCTTCTCAATCAACTCGATCTCTTTCTCACTCAGGCCGTATGCGCTACTAACGTCCGCTACGGGCGCAAAGTGGACATTTTTAATTACGGTTGAATACTACTTGAACATTCTCATATTTTCCAGTATTTTCTCATCTAAATATATTCGAACACAACCAGTGGGGATGACATGGACAGCGATATAATGACGATTAAAGAGGTTTCTGCGTACCTCAAATTAAATGAGAAAACAGCTTACAGGCTTACATTAGAGAAGAAATTACCCGCTTTTAAGGTGGGTGCAAGCTGGCGTTTTAGGAAATCTGACATTGATAGCTGGATAAAAAAACAGACTGAGGGTAGAAAATGATGGCGAAACAGTAAAAAAACAAAAAAGTATTGAAGAAACACTGTGGGATTCAGCCAATAAACTACGTGGAAGTGTTGAGCCGTCTGAGTATAAGCACGTTGTTCTTAGTCTTATATTCTTAAAATTCATCAGCGATACTTTTGAGGAGCACCGCCAAAAACTTATCGATGATGGTAAAAAAGACTACATTGATATGGTTGAATTTTATGCCAAAAGCAAAATATACTGACTGGAGTCAACGTGATGATATCAAGGCAGAATTAAAAGCAGATTTGATTATTCTCCTTGCTGAAAATGGTTATCCCCTGTTGATCGTGATGAAATATATAAAGAGATATTTGAGCAGGCGAAAAATTTTAAGAAATATAATTAAAAATAATCATCTCTCTCCCTCATTTATTTTTGCAATCTGCTTATCAAAATCAGATATGATTTTTTGGGTTTTGTTGAAGTCGCTATATTCTTGCAATGCTTTATTATCAGCCAGATTTTTGTTAATCCGGCATTCATCATCCAGCACGTCATATTCCATGAAATTGAGGAATTTATCGATCCTGCCGGATAAATCTTGCATGCTCATTGTTGTGCGGTTTTTGATGACGCTTTCTATGTGGTCGAAAAAGGCAGATAGTGCGCGTTTTAATTGCTCCAGTTCTTCTTTGGTAAGATAGTTTTTAGGATCCTGCGCATCGTTGGAGAGAATGCGTCCCTCTGGTGCATTTTTCCACGAGACAAGCCCCATATTGGGCGCGCTCCGGTTTGCTTTGTCATCAATAATTTCTGAAGCAGTCCTGCCTGTAATGGCAAAATAGAATTTGTTTTGCACTATGGTGTAAAAGTTTTTTGCGAGATCTGATTGGGCGTTATAATCAATGCTTATTTCTGCAAAAATATCAGTGATTTTTTGGTAAACTCGGCGCTCGCTGGTTCGTATAGAGCGCACACGTTCGAGCAATTCTTCAAAATAATCCTGACCAAATATATGCTTGCCCTGTTTTAAGCGCTCATCATCCATCACAAACCCTTTGATAATAAAGTCTTTTAAAGTTTGAGTTGCCCAGATACGAAACCGCGTGGCTTGCTTTGAGTTGACGCGATAACCCACGGCAATAATGGCATCCAAATTGTAGAATTTTACATTTCGGCGAACCGCGCGTTTTCCTTCATTTTGAACCATCGAGAAATCCTTGACGGTTGCCGCTGGGGTCAACTCATCTTCGCGGTAAATATTTTTGAGATGTAAGCTGATATTTTGCTTTGTTGTATCAAAAAAATTGGCAATCTCGACTTGTGACAGCCATAGAGTTTCATTTTGCAGAAAAACGCGGAGATGTACCTTTTTGTCTCCATCGCCATAAAGCAAAAACGGTGTTTCTATTTGTGTGGGTTCTTTTCCGACCATAGTAAAACTTCCTTATTTATCAATGTTGTATGTGTATTGGCGTAGAACAGAAAATAGAGCAAGAAGTTATCTTTATGACTTGACTAAGGCTGCTTTTGAAGCAAGCTATAGCTCAAAATATGCAGTTAGGAATGTTATGAAGTTATTGATTTACAGCGATTTGCATCTGGAGTTTGGCTCGGGGTTTTGCCTGCCTGAAAAAACGGAGGCCGATATTTTAATCCTGGCAGGCGATATTATTACCTTTGATAATTACAAACCGCTGGGACGTTTTTTGCAAGATTGGAACAAGCCCGTTTTGTTTGTTGCTGGCAATCATGAATATTATACGCAAACGCCAATGGACGAGGAAGATTCCACATTTAGCGAGTGGCTAAAATCCAATCATCCCAATGTACATTTCTTGCGTGATGAATCTATCAGCATCGATGGAGTTTATTTTTTCGGCGGCACAATGTGGACGCATTTTAATGGTGGAGATTTGAAGGCCATGGATGCCGCCCATTGTCAGATGAATGATTTCAGGTTGATTAAAAAGTCTGATGGCTCATCATTATTGCCAAGCGATACACTTGGGCTGCACGATCATTACGTTGAAAAATTACTGGCATGGTTTGAGCGAGGTTTAACCGGACCACGTGTGGTGATTTCTCATCACGCACCAGTCATTAATCCAAAAACTCAATATATGGGCAGTCCGTTGATGCCAGCATTCAATTCGCTGGACATGCAGGACATCATTGAAAAGTACCAACCCGATCTCTGGATCTACGGCCATACACATGAGTGCGATGATCAGGCCATTGGTAAGACCCTGATTGTTTCAAACCAGCTTGGATATCCCAACAGGCATGGTGGCTTCGAATGTGCCAGATTTGACGAGGATGGCAAAGAGGTTGAAGTCGCGGAGTAAAAAATTGGTACCAAGAGCTATCTGTTCAGTTCCTTTCTGCATTTATTCTGCAATTGGCCAATTTTATTCTGCAATCTTTCTGCAAATTCATGCTGAGAGAAAGGGTGGGTAATGGGGCAACCGAAGATATGACTTGGATTTAAGGGGGAAGGAAGCAAACCTAACGCATTGTAAACAAACGAAAAGGAAGAACAATGCGTATAATTTGCTACAGTGATTTACACTTGGAATTTGAAGTGCCATTCACACCGCCACCAGAAAATACTGCCGATATTATGATTTTGGCAGGAGACATCACAACATTTGCCGATTTCACCTTGCTGGGCGAGGTTCTTAAAAAATGGAACAAACCTGTTCTTTATGTCGCAGGCAATCATGAATTTTACACACGCCGCTATATGGCAGAAAGCACTGATAAATTTAGGGAGTGGGCTGCTGATTATCCTCAACTCACTTTTTTGCAAGATGAAGCAATTACAATTGATGGAGTGAATTTTTTCGGCGGTACGATGTGGACCGATTTTTATGGCGGTGAATCTTATTTCATGAACCGAGCGGCGCGATATATGAATGATTACCGCATGATCAAGCTATCTGCGGACAAATACGATTTTCTACATCCGCAAAATACACTGGATTTTCATGAATGTTACAAAGAAGAACTGCTTAAATGGTTTGATAAAACGCTGGAAGGCTCGCGTGTCGTGATTTCTCATCATGTGCCGTGGGATTGTAAAAAGACATATAACGCAAAGGGCGATGCTTATTACGCTTATGTTTCTCTGGATATGAAGAATATTATTAAGGAGCACCAACCTGTTTTGTGGATCCACGGTCACAACCACGTACCTAGTGATCAGATGATTGGTAAAACACGTCTTGTCTCTAATCCGCGTGGCTATCCTATAACCTCAGAGAGTTTTCAGTGCGCTGGGTTTGATGAAAACGGTGTTGTGATTGAGGTTTGATTTAAGAGCCTTGTCCCATTTGCTCTATTTTGATGTAGCCGCTGAGGTCCAGAACCTCCCATAGCGCGTTCATAACTTCATTTTTGATTTCGCTTTGTAGGTGAGCTTCTGTGGGGGTCTCTGCGCGTTTGAAGGTGCGCATAATTCCAAATCCAATACCTTCCTCAACGGCGCGCTCGATAATATAGCTGGCGTTAAATTTTAACTCTGACATGTTTTATCCTTTATTTATAATGTGTTACGCATCTATGGCGTACCAGCTAGGATATATCAAGGTGATTGTTGGTTTCTATTTGGGGCTGTCCTAGATGACCGAGAAGGGTTTCATTAAGCTAAAAAAGCTTGAAAGTACACTTAATGTACCCTATAGTTAACATTGAGCGCAATAATGCATGTTATTAAACACATTAAGGTGTCAATATGAGCCGCAAGATACATTTAGCCATTCCCATGAAAAAGGCCTTGCGCAAGCTGGGCAAGGATATCAGTGATGCCCGCCGCCGCCGCCGCATTACGATGGAACTTATGGCTGAGCGCGCTGGGTTTTCGCGCATAACGCTTTCAAAGATTGAAAAAGGCGAGCCGTCTGTGTCCATGGGAGCTTATGCTTCGGCGCTGTTTGTGTTGGGT
This sequence comes from Alphaproteobacteria bacterium, assembly GCA_023140215.1. GTDB lineage: Bacteria > Pseudomonadota > Alphaproteobacteria > Micavibrionales > Micavibrionaceae > JAJRYK01. The sequence goes on along the minus strand of JAGLMC010000070.1, from coordinate 5,009 downwards.
TTGACGGATAATTTGCGTGATCTGGCGGATGCCAGTCATGATCTGGTCGGGCGCGCGCTTGAGGAAGAAAACTTGCCCAAACGCGTGAGGTTGCCGAAAAACAAAAAGCAGGGAGGTGATGATGAGCGCTAAAGAAGTCTATGTTTCCATTCAGCTTGGCGATGAATGTCATATGATCGGTAAATTATGGGGGCATCAGCGCGGCGGGCGGGAAAGCGCTACGTTCGAATATGATCAAAATTGGCTAAGCTATCCGGAAAAATTTGCGCTGGAGCCTGCCTTGCAACTTACTGAAGGAGCATTTCACACGCAAGCGGAGCAAATGCTATTTGGCGCTATTGGAGATTCTGCGCCGGATCGCTGGGGGCGGGTTTTGATGCGCCGAGCGGAAAGTGTGCGCGCCAAAGAAAATAAAGAAACGCCGAGAACGCTTCTTGAAATGGATTATCTTCTTGGCGTTAATGATGAAGCGCGCCAAGGGGCTTTGAGGTTTTCTGCTGCGCCGGAGGGGCCATATCTTAGCCCAAAAGACGTGGCTAGCATTCCGCCGCTCATTGATTTGCCGAAGCTGCTTTGCGCTTCTGAAAGATTTCTGGCTGATGATGAAACGGCAGAGGATTTGAAAATTCTTCTTGCGCCGGGATCTTCTCTTGGCGGCGCGCGGCCAAAAGCATCTGTGCGTGATAAAGACAGGCATTTGGCAATCGCTAAATTCCCTAAAAAAGATGACGAATATAATATCGTTGTGTGGGAGGCGGTTGCGCTCACGCTGGCAAAAAATGCGGGGATTCAAACTCCTGTTTGGCGGCTGGAAAATATAGCAGACAAACCGGTGTTGATTATCAGGCGTTTTGATCGTGACGGCGATGCACGGCGGCCATTTTTATCGGCCATGAGCATGCTTGGCGCAAAAGACAATGACCTGCACAGCTATTTGGAAATTGCTGATGCTCTGACGCAGCATGGCGCTGCTCCCAACCATGATATGGCCGAGCTGTGGCGCAGGATTGTGTTTACGGTTTTGATTTCCAACACGGACGATCATTTGCGCAATCATGGTTTTATTTATGAGCGTCACAAAGGCTGGCGATTGTCACCGGCCTATGATTTGAACCCTGTGCCTACAGAAGTGAAGGCGCGCATTCTTTCAACATCAATTGATTTTGACGACCCGAGCGCATCCATTGATACGGCACTGTCTGTGGTTGATGATTTCAGATTAACGAAAGAGAAAGCAGATCAAATATTAAAAGAAGTCGCTGATGCTGTTTCTTCTTGGCGGGATGTTGCAAAGGGGTTTGGTCTGTCCAAGAAAGAAATTGATCGCATGGCTTCGGCCTTTGAGCATGAAGATTTAGAAAAAGCTAAAAAGGTTTAATGGAGCGCGCATTGGTTTATAAATAGACCATTACAGGCTCTAACGGCCTATTTATAAACCAATCAATGGTATGTTGTGCATAATTATGATGGGTGGTTCAGTCTTGTTGGTGTGCTTGCAGTGCTAACAGAAAGATCAAATTCACGGCAACCTCAACCTTTCAATAGTTTGTTTATTTTTGTCTCGTTTTCCAAACCTATAGTTTGTTTACAGCGGTTAAAATAAACAAAGCCAAGGCTTTACTATATTTGCATGATATTTAGACTAGAAAACTTGCATTTTAGGGCGTTTTGACTTACAATTAAAGATAAGGGGTAAGAAAATGTCCGCGTTAAACACATTGAAAAAACATTTGAGGTCGGGGCAAGTTTACCGGCGCGGTGATTTGGTTCAGTTTTCAAATGCTGTTGACCGTCACTTGCAACATCTTGTTAGTGACGGCGCTCTTCAAAAGCTTGCTGGTGGTCTTTATTATTGCCCAAAGCAAACCTCCTTTGGCGCTGTGCCGCCGGAAGATGGAAAGCTGGTGCGCGCTTTTTTAAAAGATGATCATTTTTACCTTACATCTCTTAATGCCTATAATTCTCTCGGTGTTGGGGCTTCACAGCTTTACAATGAACGGCTTGTTTACAATTACAAACGTGATGGGCGGTACGTTTTAAATGGTAGGCATTTTTATTTTATAAAAAGACCGAGATTTCCGAAAAAAAGTAGCGTAGAATTCCTCTTGGTCGATTTAATAAATAATTTGCATTTTTTGGCTGAAGATCAGGAAGCTATAAAAGAAAATACTGCGCGAAAGGCTCTTTCCATGGATAAAAAAAGACTGATGAAGGCGGTATCTAATTATGCCGGTGTGCGCGCACAAAACTTTTTTGAAGGGGTGTTTTTAAACACTGAATTAGCCCATGCCACCTGAAATTTATTTGCACAACCCCGTACCATGCGCGCCAATAAGGTCCGTTTTCTTACTTCTTCCATAAATAGAAAATAGCGCGAATGTTTTTACAATAAGTTACAAAGGCGTTTTATGCGAAAAAACGCATAAAGTATCTTGACTCTTTATGCGAAAAAACGCATAATTAAGGTAGAGATAGATTTAAGGAAGCAAACCAGTGCCGGATAAAACAAAACGTAATTTATCTTTTGTCGGAAGCTCATTAAAGGATTTGCAGGGTTTTCCTCAAAAAGTAAAGCGGCAAGTGGGTTTTGATCTTGATATAGTGCAGAACGGCGAAACACCAAGCTCTGCAAAACGACTAAAAGGCTTCTCTGGTGTTATGGAGCTTGTCGAGCGATATAACAAAGATACGTATAGAGCCGTTTATGTCGTGAATATAGATGATATTATTTATGTTTTGCACTGCTTTAAGAAAAAATCAAAACAAGGCATAAAAACACCAAAAGCAGATATTGATTTAATCAAACAACGCCTTAAAGAGGCGCAGGACGAAAGCAAAAGGAGTAAAGGCCATGACAAATAAAGACACAGGTTTTACAAAAAGCTGCGGCAATGTTTTTGCGGATTTGGGCTTAGATAATGCCGAAGAATTACAAGCAAAAAGCACTCTTGCGCAAACTATTCGAGATATTATAAAGCACCGCAATTTAACACAGGCAAAAGCAGCAAAATTACTTGATACCCATCAAACACAAGTAAGCCGTTTAAATAGCGGGGCCGGTATTGATAGCATGTCTTTTGATCTGCTTATGAATTGGCTTACAAAGCTTGATCGTAACGTAACTGTTACAATCAAAAAAACACCCCGACATCAAGCCGATTGTGGTCATATCCAAGTTGCTGTTTAATCAAAATCCTTTGCCCCTGAATTGCGCACATAATAAACCTTATGTTGGGATCTTCCCGCAATTATTCAATCTTCCGTTTCGACGTAACGAATACACAAAAGCTATCAAAAAGACAAAAAGACTTTTTAGCCTTAAAAGACTGTTATTATTCATCTTTTCCTGTTGATTTTGGTGTTTTTCTATGGCTTTTATGTGTGAAATTATCGCTTTTAAAGGCAAAAAGCTCTGCGCAGAACTATCTATTAAAAGTTCTTTTTCAATTATTTTTTACTTTTGATCGTCGTTTTTCGATGCAATCCGGTACCAGTATAAATGAGATGATTTTTTTATTTTACATCGTTTTTTTAAGAAGAAAAAACATACCGGTATAAATGAAGGATTTTATCCTCTCACAAACTTAAAATAGGAGATAGAAAATGTACCAAAGACAAAAAGAGCGAAACATTAATTACCGCACACCGCTACAAGAATGGATTGATGTGCTGCATGTTTTCGAAAATGATATTGATGAGGCCGATAAAGGAGATGATGCGCTCTATCTCATAAAACAATATGCGCGGCTCCAATTATCATCAATTAGCCAATTGCGGGCAGATTATAAAATGCTACTCCAAAAGAAATGTACTCCAGATTTGCTGCGCGATGAAGTTATTTTGTCTATTTTAGGAAAGCTGCAAAGTAAACTGCATGAGCCAAACACTCCAGAAAATTTTCCTGACGATATGGATCCCTTGGATTATAATACAGAAAGATTGGAAAAAGCATCAAGGGGGTGCATTACGCGCCTTGTTGACGGCACCATAATTGAGCGAACTTATGGCCATAAAATATATGTCATACATTGCCGCAAAGGGTTTTACGAATATAGAGGTGAGTATTATAACAGCCTAACAGAGGTCGCGCGGCTGATCACGGGAACGCTATGTTCTGGCCCAGCCTTTTTTAACAGGAAGTCCAAGATTTATGTTGTGTGATGTCTGTGAGGTAAGCTCAAGCAAAAATCATACGTTCGCGTTGGCTTGGCAAAACCCTATGTTTATAAAGACAGTAATTGTTATTTAATGTGCAATGGCGTATTTTTCTATAATGACTAATCAGCTCATTAAAATATTCACCATCGGTTTTACAGGCTCTAGTGCAGAACATTTTTTTGAACGGTTGAAAGAGGCTGGTATAAAGAAAGTTATCGACACACGCCTTTGGGCAAGTTCGCAGCTTTCCGGATTTGCGAAGAAGAAGGACTTGCCGTATTTCTTAAGTGAAATTGCAGGTGCAGCATATGAATATCGGCAAGAGCTAGCACCTTCTGCAGAAATTCTTAAAGCCTATAAAGATAATCGGATCAGCTGGGATGAATATGAAATTCAATATATCCAGCTTATCAATCACCGCAACATTGCTAACATTTTATCACCGGAGGAAATTGCCAATGTTTGTTTTTTGTGCGCCTGTAAAACACAGGATAATTGCCATCGCCGTTTATTAGTAGAATATCTTCAGAGCAAATGGGATCAGCCTTTAGAGATTATCCATTTATGATGCAATTGGATTTGTTACAGGCAGAAGATCCTAAATTAATCTCCAAGCTTTCTTTGTTTCCCTTTCACCCTAAAAGCTCTTTTTAAGTGAACAGATTATCGATTAAGACGATTTTTTACGATTTGTTCCGTAATGGGTATCATATGCACAAAAGCTATCAAAAAGACAAAAAGACTTTTTAGCCTTAAAAGACTGTTATTATTCATCTTTTCCTGTTGATTTTGGTGTTTTTCTATGGCGTTTATGCATGAAATTATTGCTTTTAAAGGCAAAAAGCTCTGCG
>JAGLMC010000007.1 GCA_023140215.1 Alphaproteobacteria bacterium | reverse complement strand
TGAATTCTGGTATTCATCTCCATAAAATAAAATTTTCCATCTTCATAAAGAAATTCTATTGTACCGGCTCCACGATAACCCATACTTCTCACGGTTTCAGCAGCAAGAGATCCTATTTCATCACGAAGCTCATCGGTAAGTACGGGAGAAGGCCCCTCCTCAATAAGCTTTTGATGACGTCGCTGAATAGAACAATCACGCTCACCTAAATGAATAGCATTCCCATGCGTATCTCCAAAAACCTGAATTTCAATATGTTTCGGATCTTCAAGAAATTTTTCAATATAAACAGTATCATCACCGAAATTAGTTTTAGCTTCATTACGCGCACGATTAAAAAGCTCTTCAAATTCACTAATATCCTCAACAACCTGCATACCCTTTCCGCCACCACCTGATGCAGCCTTAATAATAACCGGAAGCCCCATATCTTTTGCTATCTTAATGCCATCCTCAACAACATCAACGCTACCATCAGAACCGGGAACAACAGGCAAACCAAGAGCTTTAACAGTTTGCTTAGCTACCACTTTATCGCCCATTTGTTCAATATGTTCAGGAGTGGGCCCAATAAAAGTAAAACCATGTTCTTCAACCATTCTGGCAAATTGTGCATTTTCAGACAAAAACCCATATCCGGGATGAATAGCATCCGCACCTGTAACAGACGCAGCACTTAAAATAGCAGGAATATTCAAATAACTATCACGTCCGGGCGGAGGGCCTATACATACAGATTCATCAGCCAAACGCACAGCCATAGAACTAGCATCAGCAGTTGAATGAACAGCCACAGTTTCAATGCCCATTTCTTTACAAGCACGAATAATCCGTAATGCAATTTCCCCACGATTGGCAATAAGAATTTTATTGAACATCTTTATTATGCTCCAACAGGTTTTTAGACATTAAAATAATAATTATTATTATTCATAAAGATTTTACTCAATCACCATCAAAACATCACCAAACTCAACAGGCTGCCCGTCTTCAACAGAAATTTGTATAACAATACCGGCTTTTTCAGCTTTAATCGGATTTATAACCTTCATAGCCTCAATAATCATAAGAGTATCACCTGACTTAACATTATCTCCTTTTTGCACGAAAGGAGGTGCGTCCGGTTCTTCTGCTAAATATACAGTCCCAACCATTGGTGACGTAATTGCACCGGGGTGAGTATGCGCTATTGTATCCGGTGCATCAACATTAGCTTTTTGTGGCAATGCCGGATCTGAAGGCATAGACAAATCTGCCACACCATTCCCATTTCCAGCTACAACAACACCGCCACCTTTACCGACACGGATACATTGATCCCCCTCAGCTACTTCAATTTCATTTAAACCTGTTTCATCAAGTAGCTTTGCCAACTCTTTAATTGCTTTTGAATCAATTTTCATAAAGTGCATCTTCTTAGTTTTATAATACTCTTCTGATTATAGAACTTGAGATTAAAAGTCAAAGCCAGATCATTATTAATAACTCATAAAACACATTATTAAGACTCATAAACCACATTATTGAATACCAGCTTTTTCTTTTAATATTTTTACATCAGCTAAAAGCTCGTCAATAGCTTCGCTAACAGGATCAATTAAATGCGCAGGCATACCATAAGCTTTGCCTTTATCATTTTTTTCACGCTTAACAAGTCGAGCCGGATTCCCAACAACGGTACACCCTTCCGGAACATCACCAATTACAACAGCATTAGCTCCAACCTTTGCACCTTTAGCAATTACAATATTACCAAGCACCTGCGCTCCAGAACCTATAATAACATCATCTCTAATTGTAGGATGACGTTTTACCGGCTTTTCACTTCCACCTTTTCCACCAAGCGTTACACCGTGATACATAGTTACATTATCGCCAATAACAGAAGTTTCTCCGATCACAACTCCCATACCATGGTCAATAAATAAATTTTTACCAATTACCGCTCCGGGATGAATTTCAATACCAGTGAAAAAACGGCATAAATGAGCCCATAAACGCGCAAGAGCTTTTAATTTCATGCCCCATAAAAAATGAGAAACACGATGCATGCCAACAGCATGAAACCCTGAATATGCCAAAATAACCTCAAAAACAGTTGGTCTTGCAGGATCACTTTTCTGTATATGTCGTATAAGTTCTAGCATAATTACCTATCTATCACGGTGTAAAGGAATGAACCAAAGCTAAACCTTTCAGGTTCTATTGTCCATATTTCACATGCATATTCATACGGTACAAGACTTTTGAACATTTTGAGCCACAGGATAGTAATACTGCTTGTAATAGGGAATAAATCCTTAAAAAAGATTTAAAATTGTATCTATAATTAAGTAATTAATAACAGACTCTTGTCATAATTAGACACTAGGTCATAATAAAAAAATACAGGTGAAAGAAATGAAGGGTATAATTTATTTAAAATCAATACTTTGTTCTATATCAAAATATATTAAACAAAATGAAGGCTCTGTATTACCGCTTATAGCCCTAACCTTTCCGGTTATACTCGGTATGGTTAGCTTAGGCACAGATGCTAGTCTTTGGATGTCTGAAAAAAGAAACTTACAAATATCTGCTGATGCTTCTGTAATCGCTGCGGGTTGGGAACTGGCGCAGGAAAGTGAAGAATATATGGATTATGTCGCTTATAGGGAAGCTACAAATAATGGCTATGATTCCAGTGCTAATGGCGAATTAATACTACAAATTCTGAACAGCGACGCAGATGGTACAACTATTTCAATTGCATTAGAACAAGATGCAAATACCTTTTTTTCAAAAATAATTTTTAACACTCCTATTAGAATTGCAGCATACGCCGAAGCACTTATCACCGGTATTGATGGGCAATTTTGTGTTTTTGCGCTGGAAGATGAAGATTCCGGTGCCGTGGCAACCTTTGGCTCTGTCGATATAGATTCTCCGGATTGCGGTATAGCAGTTAATTCAACAGACGATGAAGCTCTGACCATGAAAGGTAATGTTGACTTCAACATAGGCACTGTTCGTATTTCCGGTGACTATGATATAGGAGGATCCGTTGATTTTGATTATACTTCACTTAGAACAGGACAAGCTCCTATAGCTGATCCTTATGAGGATTTGGACGTACCCGAACATAATGATTGTGACAGCAATAATACCCGCATTAATTCATCAACAACACTCTCTCCCGGTACATATTGTGGCGGTATAAATGTATCTGGCAATAATTCTATTACATTTGAACCGGGTGTTTACATTATAGATGGCGGTGACTTTAATGTTACGGGTTCAGGAAATATGATTGGCGAAGGCGTTACTTTTATTTTAACCGGTGAAGGTAATGATTATGCCGGTCTTGATATTTCAGGAAATCGCAGCATTGAGTTTTCCGCCCCGCTTTCCGGTGAAAATTGGTCAGGTATTACATTTTTTCAAGATAGGAATGCTCCTCAACGCGATAATTTACAAAATAAAATTGTTGGTACTAGCGACATTATTTTTGACGGTGTTGCTTACTTTCCATCTCAAGGACTCTGGTTTGGCGGGAATACAACAGTTTTAGGCAATGACACTCCCTGCACAAAACTTATCGCCAGAACCGTAACTTTAACCGGCAACCCAAGACTTGGTAATAGCTGTAATCTTTATGATATTGAAGATACAGGTTTACCAAGTGTTAAACTTATACGTTAGTAAAAGAGCAATCATGATATTTATACGTAAGATTAAAAAATACTTTAAAAGTGAGTACGGTGCCTCAGCGGTAGAGTTTGCGCTTATTGCTCCTATATTAATTTTGATGCTTATAGGTACGGTAGATTTTGGTATGTTTATTATGGAACGTATGCAATTACAAAATACGGCACATACTGTGGCAAATTTTGTTGCACAAACACAGGATGATAGAAATATACAAACTATCGCAGCAGAATCTTATGGTGCTAATTTTGCAGATATTACACTTGTATCAAATTTTACTTGTGAATGCTCAGACAGTACTGCACAAACATGTCCTGTAGACTGTGGAGACGACGATTATCAAAGACGTTTTATAAACGTTACTGCCTCTGGCAATTTTAGTGCTCTATTTCCTTATCCATTCTTACCAGACAGTATGGAGTTACAATCAAGTGTTAGAATGAGGGTTGATTAAATGATTAAATCTATATGTTCTTTTTTAAATCATTATAAGAATAATAAAAATGGTGTCGTAAGTATTGAATTTGCACTTGTTGCTATTCCTTTTTTGTTACTGATATTTGGTGTTATGGAAGCTGGACGGTTAGTTTGGACTATGAATGGTGTGCAATATGCCATTGAGGAAACAGGCCGTTATGCATCACTCAATTCAGACACTCTGAACGAAAATCTTCAAGATTATGCAAAAGAAAAGCTTTTAGACATGTTTGTCTCAGCTACTCCTCTTCAAGTTACATCTAGTATTGTAATGTCTAATGGAGTAGATTTTGTGCAAATTGACGGGAATTATACACATACTACCATGCTAGATGGTATTTTACCCGGTAATTTTGGCAATTTTGATTTTGATACAAACGTAAAAAAGCCAGTGATTCAATAAAACCACTGCTTTTTGCAAAAGGTTTTATAATTTAAAAAATCCAATGAAAATATTAGGTATAGAAACAAGCTGTGATGAAACCGCTGCTGCAATTGTCAGTGATGATAAAACAATTCATGCTAATCTTGTCTTAAGCCAACTTAAAGAACATAAAGCTTTCGGAGGCGTTGTACCTGAAATCGCTGCGCGTGCGCACATAAATCACCTAGATACCCTGATACGTGCGGCTATGGATGATGCTAATATTAATTTTAACGATCTTGACGCTGTAGCTGCAACATGTGGCCCCGGTTTAATAGGAGGTGTCATGGTTGGAATGATGGCCGGTAAAGCTATTGCAGCCGCAAGAAATCTACCATTTATTGCTGTTAATCATCTGGAGGGGCATGCTCTCACACCACGCTTAACAGACAATGTTGAATTTCCTTATTTACTATTGCTAGTTTCCGGTGGTCACACTCAAATTTTAGTAGCTGAAGATGTCGGATGCTATAAACGTTGGGGAACAACACTAGATGATGCGGCTGGAGAATGTTTTGATAAATCAGCAAAAATTATGGGACTACCATATCCGGGGGGGCCTGAACTTGAAAAAATAGCACTGGAATGTGAAAATACGGAAAAAGCTATAAAACGCTTCCCTTTACCACGCCCGCTTATGAACAAACCGGAAAAAGATCACGAAAATCTAAATTTTTCTTTTTCAGGATTAAAAACAGCCATGCGCAACCATGTTGAGAAACTTCCTTCTGGCGATTTACAACGAAAAGATATTGCCGATCTTGCATACGCATTTCAAATTACTGTAGCTGATGTACTGACAAAACGATGCCACCGTGCGATACAGCGATTTATTAAAACATATAATCCAACCAATCCATCACTGGTTGTTTCTGGAGGTGTCGCTGCAAATAAAACAATTCGAAATGCGTTAAATAAACTAGCTGAAGAACAAAATATAACTACATATGCACCGCCACTACATTTATGTTCCGACAATGCTGCAATGATTGCATGGGCAGGTATTGAAAGACTACAAAAAGGTTATAGCGATCCCTTTGATTTTAAAGCAAAACCCAGATGGCCTCTTGACCCGACGGCATAGTCGCTGCATGCTACTGCCGTTAAAGTAAAAGACTACAGATAATATGTACTGCATATTAAGGAAAAAATAATGACTAAATCAATAGGTATAATTGGAGCTGGAGCTTGGGGAACTGCACTAGGTCAAGTTCTTTCAAAAGGAAAACGTGATGTTTTAATTTGGGCAAAAGAGCCTGAAGTTGTAGAAGAAATCAACAACGATCATAAAAACACCTTATTCTTACCGGACATTCCCTTACATAAAAACTTAAAAGCAACTAATTCACTAGATGAAGTTTCAAAACGAGATATTCTTTTACTTGTAACACCGGCTCAATTTGTCAGAAAGACACTGGAAAATTTGAAAAGTGAACTTTCTGAAGGTAAGCCCGTCGTAATTTGCTCTAAAGGAATTGAACTGGATTCGGGACTTTTGCTATCACAGGTTGCACAAGAAGTTGTCCCTGACGCAACTATAGCTATTCTCACAGGCCCGACATTTGCTAGTGAAATAGCACAAGGTCTTCCAAGCGCGGTTACTATTGCAATAAATGACGCAGATGCAGGACATGAACTACAAGAAGCGCTCGGAGTAAAAGGTTTCAGACCATATATTACTGATGATATTATCGGCACACAATTAGGTAGCGCAATCAAAAATGTTATTGCCATCGCATGTGGCGTAATCTATGGACGTAAACTAGGAGATAGCGCACGCGCAGCACTTGTAACACGTGGAATTGCTGAGATTGCCCGCCTTGGTGTTACAATGGGTGCTAAAAAAGAAACGCTACTGGGAATGTGTGGCGTTGGAGATCTGATGCTTACCTGTTCTTCTATGCAATCACGAAATTTTTCACTTGGAATAGCCCTTGGCGAAGGTAAAACGCTTGAAGAAATACTGAAATCACGTAACGCTGTAACCGAAGGGGTATATACAGCTAAAGCTGCTTTAGAGCTAGCACGGCAAAATGCTGTTGATATGCCAATCACAGAGATAGTACACAAATGTTTAAATGAAGGACTTTCAATTGATGATGCCATTGAGAGCATGCTAAGTAGGCCATTCAAACACCAAATATCAAATAATAACCGTTAATTCAAAAATAATATTAGCAGGAGATAAAATCATGATTACATATTGTCCAATTACAGGTATAAATCTTCCACGTTTCTTAATAACAACTGTTGCAGCCTTTGTATTTATTTTCAGCTATGAGTTCGTTGTTCACGCTATTCTACTGGCAGAACAATACGAAGCTACAAAAGAAATCTGGCGCTCACCAGAAGAAATGCAACCCCTTATGCACTGGGCAACACTAACACAGGCTCTATACGCAATGCTTGTTTCTATGCTCTATGCAATTTTTGTGAATAGCGCAGATATAAAGAAAAACATCAAATTTGGCCTGATCTTTGGACTAATAACAGGAATTGGAATGTTCGGTATGTACCCATACTCTCCAATACCTATGAGCCTTGCTCTATCATGGCTTGTATCCGGCATTGGTGAAGGAATAGGCCTTGGGCTAATTTGTGGACTTACTTATAAAAACACAGCAAATAAAAATGCCTGAGAGATTATAGAATCTTTGCATTTCTGCGCTATATATGTATAAACTGTGCCTTTCTAACATTTATAGCTTAAGGGATATTAATTATGAGTCAGAAAAACTCTTCTGAAAACGTTATGAACATTAAAACCGGCCTAGCTGAAATGCTAAAAGGTGGGGTTATTATGGATGTTGTAACTGCTGAGCAAGCTAAGATTGCAGAAAATGCCGGTGCGGTTGCTGTTATGGCTCTGGAACGTGTCCCCTCTGATATCCGAAAGGCAGGAGGCGTAGCTAGAATGAGCCCGCCTGAGCTGATCGAAGAAATTATGAGTGTATCTTCTATTCCTGTTATGGCGAAATGCCGAATTGGTCATTTTGCAGAAGCTCAAATTCTGGAAGCAATCGGTGTTGATTACATTGATGAATCTGAAGTTCTTACACCGGCTGATGAAGAATATCACATCAATAAACATAATTTTAAAATACCGTTTGTTTGTGGTGCTAAGAATCTCGGTGAAGCCCTGCGCCGTATTGGAGAAGGTGCAGCATTAATGCGTACTAAAGGTGAGCCCGGCACAGGCAATATTGTTGAAGCAGTACGCCATATGCGCCGTATTAACGCAGAAATACGCAATATTGTGAATATGGATGAAGCAGAACTTATGGGAGCAGCTAAAGATATAGGCGCTCCATTTGAGCTGTTAAAAGTTGTTCGTGCAGAAGGCAAACTTCCCGTTCCAAATTTTGCAGCCGGAGGCATTGCAACACCTGCGGATGCTGCAATATGTATGCAACTCGGAGCAGAAACAGTTTTTGTTGGCTCTGGTATTTTCAAAAGTGATAATCCTGATAAATTTGCTAAAGCAATTGTTAAAGCTACAGCTCACTTCAATGATCCGGCTATTGTACTCGAAGCCTCTAAAGAGCTTGGCGGCGTAGCTATGCGTGGCACTGAGATTAGTGAAATTGAAGAATCAATGAAAATGGCTAATCGGGGCTGGTGATTTTATACAGCATATCAAAGTCATAAAAATTAAAAAGAGTAACAAATAAAAATGCATAACACTACGTTGGATGGTAATAACGGTCTACTTTCACAAATAGCTAGAGAACACGGCTATGCTGTTGATGTTGAGGAAAAAACAGATTCAGTGTTAAATATCTTTGAAATAAATTTTCCTAAAGATAAAGAGACCGATCAACAAGCTATAAAGAACATTGCAGAAAAAATTCAACATCTTGGGGAAAATTCACTTCATGTATGTTCAAATTTTAATGGCGAAACTACAAAGATAATAATTTTTCTTAATGAACAGTTTGCTGAAGATTTTAAAAACAAAATTACTAAATATTTAGGAAACAACACCGAGCAAAATAATATTCCTACTGAACCTTTGAGTACATACAGACTATAAAAAACAAATATGAACAATAAACTACATATTGGCGTTCTTGCTCTTCAGGGCGCAGTGCAGCCACATAAAGCTCATATTGAAGCTGCCGGCGCAGGATTTTGCGCTGTTAAAACTCTTTCCGATTTTAAAAAAATAGATGCTTTCATTCTTCCCGGCGGAGAAAGTACAACAATGCTAAAACTCATTGATAGATTTGATCTTTGGGATATATTGGCTGAACAATTCAAAAAAAAACCGGTTTGGGGAATTTGTGCCGGAGCTATTCTAATGGCTAAAGAGGTTCTAAATCCTACTCAAAAATCATTCGGACTCCTCCCCGTAACTATAGAGCGCAATGCTTATGGCCGTCAGCTTGAAAGCCATATTGCAACCATCAAAGGATATGATGTATCTTTTATCCGCGCTCCAATTATTACTAATACAAATAATGTAAGTATAGTAGCAGAGCATAAAGGAAATCCGGTCTGGGTAGAACAAGGTCAATATATGGCTACAACTTTCCATCCTGAACTAACATTTAATACTCCATCACCAATGCATCAGCATTTTATTAACAAGGTCAAAAATTTTAAAATATCATGATTAATTATATTTCCACTCGCGGCGGTGGACAGCCACAAAATTTTGAAAATGTTCTTCTGAGAGGTCTTGCTCCGGATGGTGGTTTATATGTTCCTGAAAGCTGGCCATCATTAAATATTAAAGAATTGCGCGGTAAAAGCTATCAGGATATTGCAGAAACGGTGATGTTTCCTTTTATTGAAGGTTCGATTGATCGAAAAGAGTTTCATAACATTGTTAATGAAACATACAGCATGGATATATTTCGTCATGAAAAAGTTGTTCCATTGCATCATCTTAAAGATAATCTTTATATTCTTGAACAATTCCACGGTCCAACAATAGCCTTTAAAGATGTTGCCCTACAACTTTTAGGACGGCTGTTTGATACAGTGCTTAAAAAGCACGGAAAGCGCGTTACGATTATCGGCGCAACATCCGGAGACACAGGATCAGCAGCGATTGAAGGGTGTCGTCATTCCGAGCAAGTGGATATTTTTATTCTGCATCCCGAAGGACGCGTTTCCGATGTGCAACGCAAACAAATGACAACTATTAATGCTCCTAATGTCCATAATATCGCTCTGGATGGTACTTTTGATGATTGTCAAAATATGGTCAAGGCAATGTTTAATGATGTTAAGTTCCGAGATGACATGAATTTATCAGCAGTAAATTCTATAAACTGGGCGCGCATTATGGCACAAATTGTCTATTATGTGACGAGTGCTATTGAACTTGGCGCACCGGAAAAGAGCGTAACCTACGTTATACCAACTGGAAATTTCGGAAATGTTTTTGCAGCATATTGCGCTCGAAAAATGGGACTTCCCATTAAGATCGTTGTTGCTACAAATGAAAATGATATCCTCACACGCTTTTTTGAAAGCGGAGAAATGAAAATATCTGAAGTAATCCCAACCATCAGCCCATCAATGGATATCGGTATTTCAAGTAACTTTGAACGCTTTCTATTTGATTTGCTAGAACGTGATGCACAAGCTCTAAGTAATTTAATGCGTGTTTTCAAAGATACAGGTTCATATTGTGTGTCCGTTGATTTGATTAAAAAAGCCGGAAAACAATTTCACTCTATGCGCTGCGATGAAAAACAAACACTGGAAACAATTCGTTATATTTATGAAGGGACAGGATATACACTCGATCCACACACAGCAGTTGCCATGTATGCAGCATTAAATATCTCGGAGAATGAAGAAAATGCTGTTGTAACACTTGCAACTGCTCATCCGGCAAAATTTCCAGAGGCAGTAAAAAAAGCAACCGGTTCATATCCGGAACTTCCAGCGCACCTGTCTGATTTATTTGATAAAAAAGAATACCTTACCAAACAACCAAATAATCTACAGATTGTACAGGAATTTATACGGGAACACTCAAGAATTACAAAATAAAGCACAAAATAATTATGGCAGAAATACAAACTACGACCCTTTCAAATGGTCTTCGCATTATTACTGACACTGTACCTAGCGTGCATTCTGTTGCACTTGGTATATGGGCAGGCGTTGGCTCTCGTAATGAACAAGCAGCACATAACGGCGTAGCGCATATGGTTGAACATATGCTTTTCAAGGGAACTAAAAACCGCAATGCACTGGAACTTGCCGAGGTAATTGAAAATGTCGGAGGGCATATGAATGCCTATACAAGCAGAGAGGTAACAAGCTATCACATACATTTGCTGAAAGATGATATGAGTTTGGCACTTAATGTATTATCCGATATGTATCAACACTCAACATTACCCAAAGATGAAATTGAACGGGAACGACAAGTAATTTTACAGGAAATCGGAATGTGTCACGATACTCCCGACGATCTTATTTTTGATAATTACTATGAGACAGCCTATCCTGAACAAGCACTAGGTGCTCCTATTTTAGGCACAAATGAAATTGTTTCAAGAATGAGCAAAGAAACTCTTCAAAACCATATTACACAATTTTATACACCCTCACGCACTGTAATCTCAGCAGCAGGAAATTTAAACCATGATGAATTTGTAGATTTAGTTTCTACATTCTTTAACGATTTTCCTTCCGATAAAAATCACCAACAAAAACAAGCTTATTATCATGGCGGTGAATACCGGACAGAAAAATCTTTGGAACAAAGCCATTTCATTTTAGGATTTCAAGGATTGAGCCGTCTGGATAGTAATTACTATGAAGCGCAAGCTCTTTCAATCCTATTTGGTGGAGGTATGTCTTCCCGACTTTTTCAGGAAATTCGAGAAAAGCGCGGACTGGTTTATTCAATTTTTTCTTTTCATTCAGCTAGCATTGATAATGGACAGTTTGGCATTTATGCCGGAACATCTCCGGAAAAGCTGGATGAAATTATTCCTGTTGTTTGCGATGAAGTGCAAAAACTTTCAAGCACAATAACAGAAAAAGAATTAAAACGTGCCCGCATACAACTAAAAACCGGTATGTTAATGGGCAGAGAATCCATGATGGCTCGCGCTGACCAACAGGCTAAACACATGCTTTTTCATGGAAAAACAATTAATCTGGATGAATTAATTACAAAAATTGATGCAATAAACGAACATGTTGTAAGCCAAATAGCACAAAAAATCTTTGCTACAACTCCCACTTTAGCAGCTCTTGGCTCTTTAAATAAACTTGAAGAATATGAAAGCATTACACAGCGTCTAGCAGCATAAAAACTATGTTAAATTTAAAAAAGAAATCCCCTGCTCGCCTACCGGAATTTTCTCTTCAAAGTTCCCGTATATATATACGACCTCCAAATATTAAAAATTACCAATCATGGAAAACGGTGAGAAAAGCCAATCGCTCTTTCCTCAAACCTTTTGAACCGACATGGCCTAAAGACTGTTTAAGTGAAACTTTCTTTAAACGTCGCTTAAAGCGTCAAATCAAGAATTGGATAGAAGACCGTGGCTATGCATTCTTAATTTTTACACATGATGGCTCTCTTGTTGGCGGAATGAATATAAATAATGTTGAGCGCGGTGCATCACATTATGCCTCTTTGGGATATTGGATTACTGAAGAATTGCAAGGACAGGGCTATATGAGTGAAGCGCTGAATCTGAGTATTCAATATTGCTTTGAGAATTTGCATCTTCACCGCATTAATGTAAGTTGTTTATTAAATAATTCCCGCAGCAAAAATTTATTACTTCGAGCTAATTTTACTAAAGAAGGAATGGCTAAAAAGTACCTGAAAATTGATGGCAAATGGCAAGATCATTTTCTCTTTGGCCTAACAATTGAAGATTGGAAGAACATAAACAATTATTGTGATTTTGAATAGGAATCATATAGATTCTTATTCAAAATTGTACCGTGCAACTGCACGGCAGGCGTAAGCCCGAAGCATGTCCGACGTTTGAGGACTTGGATTAAAAATTGGATATTTTTAATCTAAATTATTATAAGTAACAAAATTAGCAAGCGCATCAATACCGGCCATTGTGTGTTTAGCATTATTCTGCAAAAAGGTTTCATCCAGTTTCCCTTCTTGCTGCGCTGCTGCAACCAGTGCAGCATTACCATCAAAGTCCACATAAGCTAAACGGGCGGAAAGATGATCTGACGGCATTCCAAAAGCTACAGAAGGAATCAACGCAACGCCTGTACGAGCCAATATTTCTGTGCAAAGTGCTTCAGAATTATGTATCCCTCTTGCTGCAAGTTTTTCTTTATGTGGCATGAAATCTACAAATAGATAAAAGCCTCCTTCTGGTGCATGAACGTGCAATCCGGCTTTTACCAACCTTTGATGTGAAGCATTACCAATTAGAGATAATATACGGCGCTGATTATGCAAATAAGTTTTAATTCGTTCATCCAGATTATAAGCCTCAATTGCAGCCATTTGTAATGGTGTAGAAGCACAAGCATAAGTTTCTGACGCGATACCCAATAAGGTCTCACGAAGCTCTACCGCAGTTTTTGGAAGAATCGCCACTCCAATGCGCCATCCCCCTGCCCCACACCATTTAGACATGGCGCTTGTAATAACAGTACCTTCAGGATAAAATTCTGCTATTGAACGATGCCCTCCCGTATGATTGATAAAACCATAAATTTCATCTGAAATTACCAATATATTCTCACGACGCGCAACCTCAGCCAATGCTTGAAGTTCCTCTACACGGTAGTTCAACCCATCAGGATTTCCCGGATAAGTAAGAATCAAAATAGATTGTGCATCTTTATCCTGACGTGAAGCCAATGCCTGTTCCAACATTTCAGGAGTAATACGCCAGTGACTCTTATAATTAGACAAAATACGCACTATCTCATGTCCTAATAACTTAGCTTGTGGTTCGTACGACACCCATGCAGGCGCAGGAATAAGAATACTAGCCTTTGTAAAAGAAGCCATTATATTAAAAATTAAAATCTTTGAGCCGGTGGCAACCAATACATCTTTTGCCTGAATATCCAGTTTTTGCATCTGGCTATGAAATTGCGCTATTTTTTCACACAATTCAGGATCTCCCTGCACCGGACTATAATAATTATGCTTTGCTTGTTGTTGCAGCGCTTCGACAACATGATCGGGAGGTGGAAAAGGTGATTGTCCAAAACCAAATTTATATATTTTGCGTCCCTCACTTTGCATCAATCGAGATTGTTCATTAATTAATAATGTTTGTGACGCTTCAACATGTTTTAAATAAATTGGTTTCATAATTATCCTATAAATCAAAACTGTAAATCAAACGAGCAATATAACATTATGGATTCTTAATTAGAACTAATATAAAATCAAAAAATCAAATTTTACCGTATTTTTTAAAATACTTGTAGATAACCAATATAAAAAATGTCTGGCATGTTAATGATTACAATTTAACAATGTATATGTAACAATATATTTTTGTACTTAGTGCAAAATGTTAAGCATAGTAAAATTTACGTGAAGTCTATAAATAACACTCTAAAAAAATACTTAAAAAAACAAACTGGAAATATTGCTTTTGAACTCTTTTCTTTTTTTGACATTTTTAGATAAACCGGCTTGGATGTGGATAGTTTTTTTCATGCTTGTAGCTATTATGCTTATTGCAGATCTTGGCTTTATTAATGGCAAAAATGAAGATATTAGTGTCCGTAAAAGCCTATTGCTTTCTGTCGGATATATTTTTATCAGTCTACTATTTGGTCTTTGGGTTTGGGCAGAGCTAGGACAGCAAAGCGCCCTTGAATATTACACCGGCTATGTTATCGAAAAATCTTTATCGATGGATAATATTTTTGTTATGGCCATTATATTTTCAGCGCTGCACATACCGCGAAAATACCAGCACCGTGTTTTGTTTTGGGGCATTCTTGGCGTAATTGTTCTGCGTGGTATTATGATCGGGCTTGGTGCGGCACTGGTTCATGAATTTGAATGGATACTTTATGTCTTTGCTGCATTCTTAATTTTTACAGGTATTAAATTACTGTTTATGAACGGTGACAGTAATCACAATGCCACTGTTGAAAATAATCCTATTTTGAAATATCTGCGTAATCATTTCAAAATTACTGAAAATTTACACGATCATAAGTTTTTTGTTTGGATTTCTGAAAATAAACCCTCAGGAAAATCAGTGCTTTACATGACACCACTATTTTTAACATTAATTACAATTGAGTTTGTTGATTTGATTTTTGCTGTTGATTCTGTTCCAGCAATCTTTGCAATTACAACTGACACTTATGTTGTTTATACAAGTAATATTTTTGCTATTTTAGGGCTTCGAGCTTTGTATTTTGCTCTTTCTGCGATGATTGCGCGTTTTACTTATCTAAAATATTCTCTTGCTTTTGTATTGATTTTTATTGGAGCAAAAGTTTTCATTCCGTTACTTACGCCAATTGAAAAAGTTCCAGCAGAAATTTCTCTAGGGGTAACGCTTGGATTGTTGAGCGTAGGGATATTTTATTCACTTCATAAAACAAAAAATATTACAAAAAACTCTTAAAAATACACATACATATTGTATTATAATCAGAGCCATATATTAATTGTATTTATGAGATAGCATATTCAATTACTTTTCGTCGTAAAATTTTATCTGATCGAAAGAAAGAAGGTCTTACAATCTCAATAAATCCAGAAACACAAAATAATGAACTATTCCTCATTGATGGTTCGGGATTTATTTTCCGAGCATATTATGCCATGGCTTACAGCCATCAAACACCTATGAGCAATCCTGATGGAGTTCCGGTAGGTGCGGTTTTTGGCTATACTAATATGTTACTAAAGATGCTGCGTGATTATCATGCTCCATATATGGCTGTTATTTTTGATGCAAAACGCAAAAATTTCCGCAATGATATATATCCTGAATATAAAGCTAACCGTGATGAAACACCTGAAGACCTAAAGCCACAATTTCCATTAATAAGAGAAGCCACCAAAGCATTTGATATTCCAGCCATTGAGCTTGAAGGCTACGAAGCTGATGATTTAATTGCCGCTTACACGCGTCTGGCTACAGAACAAGATAAAAAAGTAGTAATTGTCTCCTCTGATAAAGACCTGATGCAATTAGTTAGTGAAAATGTACGCATGCTCGATCCTATGAAACAAAAATGGATCGGATCAAATGAGGTAATGGAAAAATTTGGTGTAAAACCAAATCGCGTTGTTGATGTACAAGCTCTCGCCGGCGACAGCACAGACAATATTCCGGGAGTGCCGGGCATTGGAATTAAAACCGCCGCACAATTAATCAATGAATATGGCAGCCTTAAAGAACTCCTGAATCGTGCAAAAGAAATAAAACAACCTAAACGACGCGAAGCGCTAATTGAACATGCTGAAATGGCACTAATATCTGAAAAACTTGTTAAACTCGATGATTATACTCCTGTGCCAATTGCTCTTAAATATCTAAAAGCTCATAATCCTGACAGGCCGGAACTCATTAGCTTCCTGCAAAAACATGGCTTTAAATCTATTATAAAACGACTGGATAAAAACATCATCCAAAACAATAATGAAAAACATCTTTCATCTAAAGCACCTCAAAATAACAATAATAACTGGCCATCAACCAAAGATAATCAATACACGCTAATCAATGATGAAAAAACTCTTAAAAGCTGGATTGATGAAGCTTACACAGAAGGCCTGCTTGTTATTGATACTGAAACCACAGGACTTACACCGGCAAAAGCAACGCTGGTTGGCATATCACTCACAAGTAAAATCGGTAAAGCGGCATATATTCCACTTGAGCATAACTGCACCAATAACGAGGATACTTACTGTTCTGATTTATTTGAAATGGATAAACCAAAACAAGAAAGCACCACCAGCGACAAGAGCCATAACATCCATCAACTAACTACAGACACAGTTCTAGCTTTACTTAAACCCATACTCGAAGATGCCAGCATAATAAAAATCGCACATAACATGAAATATGATTGGCAATTTTTTGCAAAGGCCGACATACACATAACACCTTGTGACGATACAATGCTGATTTCCTACGTGCTTGATGGTTCCAGCCATTCACATTCAATGGATAATCTCTCGATAATGCATTTAAACCACAAACCGATTAAATATGAACAAGTTGCAGGTAAAGGCGCAAAACAAGTTACTTTCGATAAAGTTGCTATTGATAAAGCTCTTGATTATGCCGCTGAAGATGCGGAAATAACACTACGGCTATACAAAACTTTAAAGCCACGACTAGCACTGGAAAAAATGTTAAGCGTTTATGAAAATATAGAACGGCCTCTTATTCCAATCATTGCGCAAATGGAGCTAAACGGTATTAAGGTTGATCCAATCATTCTTAAAAATATGAGTGCAGATTTTGGTAAAAGAATTGCCGATCTTGAAAATGAGATACAAGCCCTCGCTGAAACTCCCTTTAATGTAGGTTCTCCCAAACAAATCGGAGAAATTCTATTTGATAAGATGGAGCTAAAAGGAGGCAAAAAAACAAAAACCGGACAATGGTCTACAGACGTTAAAACTCTTGAAAAACTAGCAATGGACGGTCACGAAATTGTTACAAAAATCCTCGATTGGCGTAGCCTGTCCAAACTCAAATCAACATATACAGATGCACTGCAAGAACAAATCAACCCTGAAACAGGGCGCGTTCATACCTCGTATCACATGAGCGGAACAAGCACAGGACGCCTATCCTCCTCTGACCCTAACTTACAAAACATCCCAATACGAACAGAAGATGGTCGCCGCATACGCGAAGCGTTTATTGCAAAAGACGGATACACCTTATTATCAGTAGATTATTCACAAGTTGAGCTACGACTATGTGCGGAAATAGCAAATGTTAAAGCACTAAAAAACGCCTTTAATGATGGTGTAGACATTCATAGCCTAACCGCCTCAAAAGTGTTTAACACACCATTAAATGAAATAACACCTGAGCTTCGCAGACAAGCAAAAGCAGTAAATTTTGGTATTATCTATGGTATTTCAGGATGGGGACTAGCCAAGCAATTAAGATGTGATCCTAAAACTGCCAACAATTTTATAAAACAATACCTTTCTACCTTCAGTGAAATTCAAGATTACATGGAAGAGTGCAAAGATGAAGCTCGAAAATACGGATTTGTTAAAACGCTTTATGGACGTAAATGCTTCACACCAAATATAAATGCCCAAATACCGATGATTAAACAAGGAGCAGAACGAGCAGCAATCAATGCCCCTCTTCAGGGAACTGCTGCCGATATCATGAAAATTGCCATGGGGAAAATTCCATGCGCACTAACAAAAGCTAACCTAAACGCTAAAATGCTTCTACAAGTTCATGATGAATTAATCTTTGAAGTGCCAAAACAAGAGCTGGATAAAACAGCGGTTCTCGTCAAAAATATCATGGAGAACGCATTCAAGATTATGGGAGTGAATATCAGTGTCCCTCTAAATGCCGAAACAGGCAATGCTCAAAATTGGGCTAACGCTCACTAATTTCATATACACATACAACCTATGCGATATAAAATAACCACGCTATATTATACACTTTAGTGATATCTTATGAATCAACTATACTATAAACTTGTCGACTAGACACTAACAAAACACAATTTTCTTATGGCAAAAAAAGTTCGAATTCCTGCACACGGCGATCAACAAATCAGAGCGCTATTCAGTAATCCATCCAAAAAACAAGATTATGATAAAGGTTACAACCCGCCACTTGTTATTATGGCACATGGCTTTCCCGGACACAAAGCAAGTAATAATGACCTTTACGGAGATCTGGAATTTATTCTAGAAGAAAATGGATACGATACAATACGTTTTGATTTTCGTGGTTGTGGTGAAAGTGACGGACTTGCTGAAGATTTTACTTTAAGGCGAGCCTGTGAAGATTTCAAATACGTATTATATTGGGCAACACAAAAAAACTATAAACAATTTATCTTTATTGGAGAGGGTGTTGGCGCAACTGTTGCACTTATGAATATAACTTTAAATCTCAATGCTATTGTACTTTTATGGCCTATTCTTGATTTAAAAAGCTATTACAAACTACATTTTGCAAATAAAATATTAGACTCAGATGATAAAAGCAGAGGTTACATAAAAGATAAAAATCAAAAATATGGTCTGGATTTCATTAAAGAACTCAAAAAAGAAAAAATCAACCACACGCTCAGAAAACTCAATGTCCCAACCATTATCATGCAAGGTGTAAAAGATAAAATTATTACTATGGAACATATTGAAATAGCTAAAAAACATATGAACTCTAAGCGCATAGAAATAACTACATTTCATGATGGAGAGCATGGCTTACAAAAATTAAACCACCGTAAAATGATGTTTTACCACATCACACAATTTATTAAGAAATACAGCTAACATAGCACAATCAATTTTATTCTTGCTTTTCTGTCTATTCAAAGTGTATAAACCGATCATTCATGAATAGTCTGGCGAAAATATCGGCTGCCTCGGCTATTAACAAATGACAGACTTGAGTCTACAAACGACTATTAAGGAGAAAAAATGCCGAAGATGAAAACCAAATCTGGTGCTAAGAAGCGATTTAAAGTCACCAAATTCGGCAAAGTAAAAGCCGGCCAAGCTTTTATGCGCCACATGCAAATGAACAAACCAAAATCAATGAAGCGAAAAGCTCGCGGTACAAGTGTATTGTCAAAACCGGATGCCCGCATTGTTTTACGTAATTTCTTGCCCTATTCCCGCAAGAAAAAGAAAGCAGCCACAAGAGTCGCTGAAGGAGATAAATAATGGCCAGAGTTAAAGGAGGCGCTCGCGCCCACGCAAGACACAAAAAAATTATTAAACAAGCAAAAGGCTATTATGGTCGCCGGAAAAATTGTTTTCGCACTGCCGTTCAAGCGGTAGAAAAAGCCGGACAATATGCTTACCGCGATCGTCGCAATAAAAAACGTACTTTCCGCGCATTATGGATTCAACGTATTAATGCTGCTGCACGCATTCATGGACTAAAATACTCAACATTAATGCATGGTCTAAAACTAAGTGGCATTGAGCTAGATCGCAAATCTTTATCCGAGATTGCAATCCATGATGAAAAAGGCTTCTCAGAAATAGCCAAGCAAGCTAATGATGCTTTGAAAAAAGCTGAAAAATCCGCAGCTTAATACTGGAAATATACTATAGTTGTTTAGCTTTATTTTTTGACAAGGGCACAAGAAACAAACAGCAACGAATAAAGAATGAAACATAAATTAGTAGTATTTGATTGGAACGGTACAATACTTTCAGACACGCTCCATAGCTGGAAAGCGGGCAACACATGCCTTGAATTTTATAATCATCCGGGAATCAGCCTCAAACAATATCGGGAAACCTTCACATTCCCGATCATGCATTTTTATAAACTCAACGGACTGAATGTTAATCATGTACTTGAACACAAAGATAAGGCTAATGAAATTTATCAAAGCGCATACGAAGAACTCGCCTCTAATGCACGCACACGACAAGGTGCACGTTCCTTACTGAAATGGCTACAAGGCCACAACATAACGTCAATTATCTTAAGCAATTACCGCACTGTGCATATCAACAAACATTTAAAGCGCTTAAAAATGGAAGATTTATTCCACTATGTATCTGCGCATAATTGCAATGGTACAACTATTCTCGAAAACACAACCAAAACAGGACGATTATCTGAATATATGAATAAACAACATTTTAAACCGCAAGACACAATTATTATCGGAGATTCAATGGAAGAGCCGGATATAGGACGTAATTTAGGATTAACTTCTATAGGAATTACAGACGGCTACATTACTGAAAAACGACTAAAACACTCAAATCCCAATCATGTTATTCATAATTTAAATGCCATTCGCCCTCTCCTAACACAAAAATGGGGTTTACCACACTAAAGCCGGCATGTTACAACAGCCAAACTGTAATCGTTTGGCTTTATTCCCTGACAATGCACAAACGATAAAACATAAAAATATCGTCAGAAGATGAGCGCAAAGAGCTAATGACAAATATAAACACATTAAAAACCGAACTAACAACCCAGATCGAAGCAGCCAATGACCTGCAAGCTCTTGATGATATACGCATATCAGCTCTTGGAAAAAAAGGACGCGTTACTGCCCTGATGAAAACACTTGGATCTATGACACCGGAAGAGCGCAAAACCAAAGGGCAAGAATTAAATGTACTCAAAAATGAAATAACAAATCAGCTAAAAAAACAAGAAAAAGTACTGAAAAAAGTTGAAATGGAAGAGCGACTAGCCACAGAACAGCTAGATATTACTCTTTCCATACGTCCGGAACGAAAAGGACATATTCACCCTATTTCCCAAACAATGGATGAACTGGTAACAATTTTTGGTGCTATGGGTTTTACTGTTGCCGAAGGGCCGGATATTGAAGATGACTGGCATAATTTCACAGCACTAAACTTCCCACCGGGTCATCCTGCGCGTGAAATGCAAGATACTTTTTTCCTTAATAATCCTGCTAAAGTAGAGCCGGAACAAAAATCAGGAGACACAAGAAAACTCCTGCGTACACATACTTCATCAGTACAAATTCGTCATATGGAAAACAACGAGCCGCCATTCAAAACAATTTGTTTTGGCCGTACATACCGCTCTGATTGGGACATGACGCACACACCAATGTTCCACCAAATGGAATGTATATGCGTTGATAAAGATATCACCATGGCGCACTTAAAAGGATGCTTAACGGATTTTGTCCGCGCCTTTTTCAAGATTGATGATTTACCTGTACGTTTCCGTCCGTCATTCTTCCCTTTTGTAGAACCGGGCGCAGAAGTAGATATCGGATATTTCAAAAAAGGAGAGGGAATAAAGTTAGGTCTCGCGGATAACCCAAACGATCAAAAATGGATGGAAATTCTCGGAGCAGGTATGGTGCATTGCAATGTTCTAACTAATTGCGGAGTTAATCCGGAAATATATCAAGGTTTTGCCTTTGGCATGGGACTAGAACGTGCAACAATGCTTAAATACGGAATATCTGATTTGCGGACATTTTTTGACAGTGACACAAGATGGCTCGATCATTATGGCTTTGATCCATTTGATAGACCGAATAGTGCAACCGGACAATAATACAAAAAATTAAAAAATAAAATGACCACTTCAATAAAAATCCGCCCAATAGAACCAAATGATTTCCCTGACTGGCTACCGTTATGGGACGGTAATAATATGAACAATCGAAATAAAAAGGTTACAACCGAAACATGGTCACGACTTATTGATCCTTCATCACAGATTAACGGATTAGCAGCCTTTCAAAACAAAGTAATGGTAGGTCTGGTGCATTATGTTTTACATCAAACAACAGGCTATATCGAGCCGGTATGTTACATGCAAGATGTTTATGTTACTACAGAACATCGACAAAAAGGCATAGGACAAGCCATGGTTGAAAGAGTTATAAAAATCGGACAGAAGGAAAAATGGGCACGCATACAATGGTTCGCAGAAAATAATAATGCAGCAGCACAAGAGCTTTACAAAAACATTGGTATAAAACTTGATTTTTCGTTACATATATTTCCTTTAAAGACCTAAACATTAAAATATAAATCAACAGCGTTTCTTTGCTTGCCTCCATTGATACGCACTATATAAAATTAATGAGGCGTAACATCGGAATTTATTACTATGAAGTTCACACTTAACTGGCTTAAAAGACATTTAGATACAAACGCATCTCTGGAAGAAATTTGCGATAAATTAACCGCAATCGGTCTGGAATTAGAAGATCTGGAAGATCGTGCAAAAAGTTTTGCTCCATTTACTGTAGCTGAAATTATAACTGCCAATCCCCACCCGAATGCAGATAAGCTTAAAGTTCTAAGCGTAAAAACAAAAGATTCAGATTCCGTACAAGTTGTTTGTGGTGCGCCAAATGCCAAAGCAGGAATGAAAGGCATTTTTGCATCGGAAGGAACATATATTCCCGGACTAGAAGTTACGCTAAAGAAAACAAAAATCCGTGGCATAGAAAGTAACGGCATGATGGTATCAGAGCGTGAAATGTGTCTATCAGACGAACATGAAGGAATTATCGAACTTGATAATAATATTGAAATCGGCACACCAATGGCTCAAATTTTCGGACTTGATGATCCTATCATTGACATAGCTTTAACACCAAACCGCGCTGATTGTGCAGGAGTACGCGGTATTGCTAGAGATTTAGCCGCCGCTGGATTGGGAAATTTAAGAGCGCAAGACGAAAGCGCAGTTACAGGATCTTTTAAATCCAGCATAAATGTAAAAATTGAAGATAAAGACGGCTGCCCGTTATTTCTAGGTCGCACAATTAAAGGCGTTAAAAACGTACAATCGCCGAAATGGTTTCAGCAACTACTTAAAGCTATTGGCCTGCGCCCGATTTCAGCTCTAGTTGATATCACAAACTTTATGAGCATAGATCAATGTCGCCCACTGCATGTTTATGATGCCGACAAAATTAATGGAAATATAACTGTGCGCGAAACAAAGAGTGGCGAAAAACTGGAAGCTCTTAATGATAAAACCTATGAAGATGTGGGAAACGGATCAATCGGTATTTATGATGATAACAATTTGATTGGTTTAGGTGGCGTTATTGGTGGTGTATCAACCGGCTCAGAAAAAGAAACTACTAATGTTTTCCTTGAAACAGCATATTTTAAACCGGAACGCATTGCACGAACCGGTCGTGATTTGAGCATTGAAAGTGATGCACGCTACCGATTTGAGCGCGGTATTGACCCTGAATTTACCTTTGCAGGAATGGAAATAGCTACGCGCTTAATACTGGAATTTTGCGGAGGTGAAGTAAGTGAAGTTGTGCAAGCTGGAAAAGTTCCAGATTGGAAACACAACATTGAGTATGACACAAACTACGTCAAACAACTCATTGGCATTAACATTGAGCAAGCTCAACAAAAAACAATTTTAGAAGCACTGGGTTTTAATATATCAGGAAATAAAATACTGTCTATAACACCACCACCATGGCGCGGAGATGTTTTTGGCAAAGCTGATATAACGGAAGAAATTATCCGAATTATAGGATTTGATAAAATTCCATCGCGTTCTGTATATGGCTCTAACACAGGCACACCGGCAGAAACTCCACTTTTAACCAAACTACGCAAAGCACGTAATGCATTAACAGCGCGTGGTCTTAACGAATGTGTTACATGGTCATTTCTAGGACATGAACAAGCCCAAGCTTTTAGTATTAACGACAATAAAAAACTTGCAGCTATTACCATTCAAAATCCAATCTCTTCAGAAATTGATGTAATGCGACCATCAATTTTACCAAACCTTATTCAAGCTGCCACACAAAATGAAACACGTGGATACAATGATGTAGCTCTTTGTGAAGTTGGCCCTGTCTTTGAATCTGTAAATCCTGAAGGACAAAAAATAATGGCTGCCGGAATTCGTGCCGGAAGAAATACTGCGCGTCACTGGAGCGATAAAAACACCAGTCGAGCTGTAGATATTTATGATGCAAAAGCTGATGCAATTGCTGCGCTCGAAGCATGCGGAGCGCCAGCTACAAATGCACAAATAACACGAGATGCTCCAGATTATTTCCACCCGGGACGCTCCGGAACGCTGCGACTTGGATCTAATGTCCTAGCCTACTTTGGTGAATTGCATCCGGAAATTATAGAGCAAATGAACATTAAAACGCCTATCATTGGGTTTGAAGTTTTCTTACAAAATATTCCGGAATCAAAGAAAACAGAGTCAAAGAAAAAAGCCAGTACAGAAAAGAAATATCTTAAACTTGAACCGCTACAACCTATAGAGCGTGATTTTGCTTTTCTGGTTGATGAAAATATTGAAGCATCAAACCTTTTACGAGCCGTAATAAGTATTGATAAAAATCTAATTAAAGACGCACAAATTTTCGATATTTATCAAGGAAAAGGTGTCGAGGACGGTAAAAAATCTATTGCTCTCAATGTTATCATACAGCCCAAAGACCAAACATTAACCGATAAAGATATTGAAGTCCTGTCACAAAAAATTATAGCTAATGTAGAAAAGAAAATCGGCGGAAAATTACGAGGATAAAACTCCTGCTAAATGCTTAGCTTTAAATATTTTTACCAAACTTTATAACAGAGTCAGAAAGTCTCTTTAACAATTTTTAACAATTATCAATCAACCGTGTTTTACCCACCCAAACCGCAGTTATAAGTTTATTCCAACGCTCTTCTACATAATCTATTTTATCAAAATTAGCTTCAAGTAACAGAACCTTAGCATCATTTATTGCTTTTTCTACTGTCATACCATCACTAATATTTTGTGCAGTTTTATATATAATTTTATTAAGCCTTCGAGCAATTACTAGCTCTTCTGAACTTAAGTAAGTATTACGCGATGACATAGCCAAACCGTACTTATCACGAATAATAGGAGCACCAAGAATTTCTATATCAAGATCAAGATCTTTAACCATTTCACTGATTACTTGAAGCTGCTGGAAATCTTTTTCTCCAAAAATAGCTATGTCCGGTTTTATATGTTCGAATAATCGGTAAACAACATTAACAACTCCATTAAAAAAATTAGGACGAAAATCTGTCTCAAGACCTTGTGCTTCTTTTCCCGGCATAATTCCAGTTTGTATACCATCCGGATATATTTCATTCTCATCCGGCGTATAAACTAAATGCGCGCCGGAACTTTGCAGCTTATATAAATCACCCTGAATATCTCGTGGATATGAATTAAAATCTTCATTAGGAGCAAACTGCGATGGATTTACAAAAATACTAACAATACAGCGATGTGCATTCTCCAAAGACAGCTTAACTAAAGACAAATGACCTTCATGAAGAGCACCCATTGTAGGTACAAATCCAATTCTCAAACCTTCATTTTTCCATTCGAAAATGATCTCTTGCAATGAAGAAGAGCTTTTTATGACAGGTAAATTAATATTATTATAGCCAAAAGCCTGATTCATTATGCAGATTTCTTATTGCAATTAACAGCCTTTGAATTAACAACCTTTGGACGTGTGTAAAGATGTTTTGCTGCTGGAAAAGTGCGTGCATGTACCTCATCCGCGTAAACACTTATAGCACTTTCAATTTTTGTTCTAAGATTTGTATATTCTTTAACAAATTTTGCAGGTTTTTCATTAAGACCCAGCATATCTTCTGTAACTAAAATCTGTCCATCACACTTAGGTGATGCGCCAATGCCAATCGTTGGAATATGAATCGTATCTGTAATTATTGAAGCAACATCTTCAACAGTTCCCTCAATTACAACAGAAAAAGCCCCTGCTTTTTCAACTACTTTAGCATCTTTTATTAGCTGAATTTCTTCTATTTGTGAGCGTCCCTTGACTTTATAGCCACCATCTTTAATTACAGATTGTGGCATAAGGCCAATGTGTGCCATGACAGGTATATTTCGATTACTTAAATGCTCAATTGTTCCAGCCATATCCATGCCGCCTTCCAGCTTCACACCATCACAGCCTGTTTCTTTCATAATACGCGCAGCATTACGATAGGCATGCTCAGGGCTTTCTTCATAGCTACCAAACGGCATATCAACTATAACGCATGTATTTTGTACTCCGCGCATAACGGCTTGTCCGTGACGTATCATCATCTCAAGATCAACGCCTAATGTATTCTCCATTCCATAAAGCACCATACCAATACTGTCACCAACCAGAAGCAAATCAGCATAATTATCAAGAATTTTAGCCATAGGAGTTGTATAGGCTGTTAAACAAACAAGCGGCTCATTTGTGTGTTTATGTAATTTTATTTCTGGAATCATTTTCTTTTGCATTATTTTTTCTCTATAAAAACCCAACAATCTATTGAGATTTATTCTAAGCTGCACTAAATTATATTCCATGATTATCAGAGTTTTTCTTACAGTTCTAGTATTGAGTCTAACCGGCACAGCTTTTGCCGTGAATGACGAGATTCCAACGAGCCATAAACAAATACAGCTTTCATTCGCTCCGGTTGTAAAGCAAGTATCTCCAGCCGTTGTAAATATTTATACACGACGAACTATATCAAAAAGTGTAAGAAATCCATTTTTTAATGATCCGTTCTTTTCACATTTCTTTCATGATAATTTCAGAGGCGGACGGATGCGCGAGCAGGTCGAAAGCTCTTTAGGTTCTGGTGTGATTATTGAATCTAATGGTCTTATCGTGACTAATGCACATGTAATTAAAGATGCAGAAGAAATCACAGTAATTCTGAATGATGGTCGTGAATTTGATGCACAACTCGCTTTATCTGATGAAAAATCTGATCTTGCTCTTTTACGTATTAAACCAAAAGATGAATATTTACCTTTCGTTTCTTTAAAACCGAGCGAATCGCTTGAAGTTGGTGATTTAGTTCTGGCGATTGGTAATCCTTTTGGTGTTGGTCAGACCGTAACCAGTGGCATTGTTTCAGCGCAAGGACGCTCTAGCTTGAATATTAATGATTTTAATTTCTTTATTCAGACCGATGCGGCAATTAATCCGGGAAATTCAGGAGGGCCATTAGTAACTCTTGATGGAAAAGTAGTAGGCATTAACACTGCAATTTATTCCAGCAATAGAGGTTCTCTTGGTATTGGATTTGCTATTCCATCTGAAATGCTGGCCAGTGTCATTGCCGCAGAAAAAATGGGGCGATCCGGTGTAGAAGGTGTTATACGGCCATGGCTTGGAGTTAGAGCACAAAAAGTAAGTGCTGATATTGCTGAAACGCTTGGACTTGCACGTCCTGCCGGAGCTCTTATTTCCAGTTTACATTCGGTAAGCCCGCTTAAAAAGTCAGGAATTAAAGTTGGTGATGTGGCTATATCTATTAATGGACATGATATTCGAGACCCTTCCGAGATGAAATTTCGTATGGCAACAGTTCCAATTGGTGAAAAAGCCAATGTAACAATTATACGTAACGGAAAAGAAAAACATATCATCGTTCAGGCTATAGCTCCACCTAATGATCCTCCAAGCAGAAAAACAACACTAAAAGGAGAGCATCCATTAAATGGCGTAACAATAGCTAATCTTAATCCTGCAATATCTGTTGAACTTGATATAATTAATGAAGAATCTGGAGTTGTAGTTCTCAAAACATCTACTAATGCACGTTTTGGTCGTATGATAAATGTTGGTGATATTTTACTTAAAATTAATGGCGTTGATATCAAAAATGTACATGATGTGCAAAAAGCAGTTAAACGGCTTAACACGCAAGGTTTTTCAATGTTCATAAGCAGTAATGGCCGTACACGTCAAATTGTAATTAAATAGTTGTTTAGTCACATGAAAATCGTTTCTTGGAATATTAATTCAATTAAAGCGCGTCTTGAACATGTAAAAAAGTTCTTAAGCGAATCCAAACCGGATATTCTTATGGTGCAAGAATTAAAAGGACTCGACTTCCCGGAAAATGAATTCAAAGAACTAGGCTACGAAACAAAAGCTATTACACAAAAAGCCTACAATGGAGTAGCTGTATTTTCCAAAACACATATAGAAGTTATACATACAAAACTACCCGGTGATAAAAATGATAATCAAGCACGATATATTGAATTTGAAGCGCAAAACATAAGATTTATCAACATATACCTTCCGAATGGCAATCCTGTAGATACAGAAAAATTCTCATATAAACTTGCATGGATGGAACGTCTATACAAACGCCTGAAAACATTACGCAAAGAAAACATAGCTTTTGTGATTGGCGGTGACTTCAATATTATTCCTGAAAATAAAGATTGCTACGATCCAAAAACATGGCAGGGTGATGCTCTATTCCATCCAAAAACACACAAAGCCTTTCTCAAGCTTTTACATCTAGGATTAACTGATGCCTTTCGAATGCAGGATACATCTGAAGATAACTATACTTTCTGGGATTATCAACGAGGAGCATGGCAAAACGGCAACGGCATTCGCATTGACCACTTTTTATTATCACCGGAAATAACTGATCGCATGGAAAATTGCTTCATTGATCCAACACCGCGAGGCTGGGAAAAACCATCTGACCACACTCCCATCATTCTGGAAATTTCCACATGAATCATAAAATCTCACTAATAATCTGTTTAATCACCTGTTTTCTAACAACATCATGTGCAACGAAAAAAGAAAGCTATCAATTTCACTTAAAAAATAAAGGTGTAGATGAAATATCACCGGAACAATTCAAGCAATGCCACGGATACGGATGCAAAGAAATAGCCAATGTACAACTTTCAAATACAGACTGGAAAAATATAAACAACTTTTTTACACCCGCACCACATAATGCAAAAAACGAAAGAATCGCCATTGCCAAAGCAATAGGAGCTTTTGAAAACATCGTTGGAGAGAAAACAGGTACACTTGCAGACCAATACGGAACGTTTCGTAAGCTTGGTAAATTCCAGCTCGACTGTGTCGATGAGAGCATAAACACTACCATTTACATGTCCCTTCTAGAATCAAAGGACTATATAAAATTCCACAAAATAGAACCGCCAAGCGCACGACTGCCAATAATACATGCCG
Source organism: Alphaproteobacteria bacterium (assembly GCA_023140215.1). GTDB lineage: Bacteria > Pseudomonadota > Alphaproteobacteria > Micavibrionales > Micavibrionaceae > JAJRYK01. The sequence continues at coordinate 25,547 of JAGLMC010000007.1, read as the reverse complement.
GTAGATGGCCACACCAAACAGCTACTATATCCGAAATTAAAACAAGCATTTTTTATGCCGTCGATTCATGGTTTCATGACAACGGTTATGCCGCAGAAATAGTTACATTAAGAGAGTGGAAAAACGGTTGGAAACCAAAATATGTTCTTCGACATGGGGACAGCTATAATAAAGAGTAGTGATTTCATCTTTAATGCGTGATAACTTTTTAAGAATTGTTTCTCGGACATAATATTAAGGTCAAAAAAGAAAAGTGATGAAAAGACACATAAAATCAGGATTACTAACAATAGGCGCAATTGTATTTCTTACAGCATGTGGCACATCTAGTATTATAATGCGACATGAAATTGCAGACCGGTTATCCGCACCTGTATGGATGACTAAGCGTCAAATACCTGTAGAACCATTTTCTCTAACAGTATATGAACGCATGCATGAACGTTTTGCTCCGGCCAATGTATATATTGAAGGTGATGGACTTGCTTGGGTATCTAAAAAACAAATATCACTTAACCCGACACCAAAAAATCCAGTGGCTCTTCATCTGGCAACAAAAGACAAAGCCAATAACGTAGTCTATTTAGCGCGTCCATGCCAATATAGCGGACTTATAAACAAAGACACCCCATGCGATTCAGCCTACTGGACAAACAAACGTTTTGCACCAGAAGTCTTAAAAGCTTATGACGCTGCATTAAATGAAATAAAACACCGCTATAATATAGAAGGCTTCCACATAACAGGCTTTTCAGGGGGGGCAGCTATAGCAGCCATACTCGCTGCAAAACGTGATGACATCCTGAGTATAAGAACAGTAGCAGGAAATCTTGATCATAGAGCGCATAGCAATTACCACAATGTGTCTTACCTAGATGGCTCTCTAAATCCTCCTGAATTTTCACAAAAACTTGCAAACATGCCACAATATCACTTTATCGGAGGACAAGATAAAATTGTCCCACCAGCCATACTTCATAGCTATCTACAAAAACTTGGTGAGACAAACTGTGTAAAATACCAACTCATTCAAGAAGCTGAACATACTGAAGGCTGGGTAGAAAAATGGCCGGAACTTCTAAGCAAAACTCCAACCTGTCAAGGAGCTGTAAAAAGTGTAAATCTTGATTTTAATATACCGGAACCAATATATGTAACGCGAGAAATGCCTAAAGGAAAATAGGAGAATTCACCTTTCATACATGCTTTTTGTACTAAATTATATAATAAAAATTATAATTATAGTATTTCAATAATATAATAGTTATAATCAACTTGAAAATTCTTTATAAATATTTTAATACAACACATTAACAAGATACTTATTTTTTAAACTTATGTCCTACACTTTAAACAAAGCAAAAATTTTAATCGTCGATGATATGAAACCAATGTTGGCTCTGACACAGTCAGTGCTAAAAATATTTGGTTTTAAAAACGTTTTTGTCGCTGGTGGCGGAGAAGAAGCGTTTGAAATTGTTTGTAAAGAAGATCCGGACATTGTTATTACAGACTGGATGATGAGTCCAATGGATGGACTTGAACTTGCCTCGGTTATAAGACGCAATCCAGCGGCACCGAATCCTTATGTGCCTATTATCATGATGACAGGCTTTAGTTCTCGCTTACGCGTTGAAAACGCCAGAGATAAAGGAATCACAGAATTTCTTGTTAAACCATTCTCATCACAAGACCTTTACAAACGAGTCGTACAAATTATTGAAAGACCAAGACAATTCGTAGATTCCGGAACATTCTTTGGCCCTGATAGACGACGTAAAGCATCAGCCGATTATAAAGGGCCAAGACGTCGTGGAAAAGAAGAAAAAGAAGAAGAGAATAACACGCCAAAAACAGAAGAACAAAAAAGAGCAGCAAACATCCTTAAAAAATTACATGAAGAAACAAAGAATATTTCTAATTAATAAAATGATTGAAATACTGATTTAGTATATAGGATTAACAACAATGAGTGACGAAAAATCTTCCACCGGCAAAGTACGCTTTATTAACCCGCCAAACACATTGAAAATTAAAGTTGGCACTGGCGGACTGAATGACGCAACAATTAAGAGAAGTCAAAGTTACATTAACGATGTAAAAGTTGATTTTGCACCTTATGCAAAACAATATCTCGAAGAACTTGAAAAACAATCTGCGCTATTACAAAAAGGTGCGCAAAACAATGCAGAATTAAAAGAAAAAATTATCGCACCAATAATGCAACTTAAAGCGCACGGTGGAATGTTTAAATATCAACTACTAAGTGATGTAGCAGATATTGCCTTACAATTTCTTGAGGCTATTAATGAAATCAACGATGATGCATCAAATATATTAAACGCACATAAAAACACAATGAAAATCATTGTAAAAAACAATCTAACAGGAAACGGAGGAAGTGAAGGTGGAAAACTTATTAGAGAGCTAGATAAAGCATGTAAACGTTATTTCTTAAAACATAAAAAAAATAGTGCTATTCCAAAAGGCCGATAAAAAAGTAATAAACTTTATTCTTTATTAAGAATCCTGTAGGATAATTATATTATAGTGTAACGTAGTGTGGAAAACATATATTAATGACGACAGCACCAGCCGGTTTAGCAGCAGAATTATCTATTCTTAGACAAAACGTTACCCTGTCTGTAATCAAACAAACACATGACCAACAACAAAGACTTATTGAAATACTCGATCAATCCGCTCGATCTGCACCGATTTCGCGAACACGTGGATCAAATATAAATATTAGAGCATAGCTTTTCCACATAGCAATAATGACAGCTTTTCCCGATTATCTAAAAAAATCACATAATTTTACATTCTTACATATAGTAATTTGGCTTTATTTTTGCACTAGGCACAAGGAACGAAGCTTAGTAATACTAAGTGAGTGACGAGTAACAACGTGCAAGGATAAATGCAAGTTAAACGACTATACTTATACTAAAGATAAGTATTATTATTGCTGTAATTTCATTAATATTAAAGAACTAGGCTTAGATTTAAACATATATATTTACATATATATAACGAAAGAATTTTTTAATGATTATTGTATTTGGCTCGATCACTATGAATATGCATTTAAAAGTTGAGCACTTTTCTGATAATAATGAATTTCCTACTTTTGCCACACATCAAAACATTAGTTTAGGAGGAAAAGGAGCTATACAAGCCTTGGCAGCGGCTCGCTCTGGAGGAAAAGTATCACTAATTGGAAAAGTCGGAGATGACGAATTTGCAACGACACTTCTAAATCAACTACGACGTGAAAACATTACCACATCAGGAATAGATCAAAGCGATGAACTACCAACAAGTATAAATATTTACATCGAGGATTCTTCCGGTGAAATAAAGGCATTTTATGCACAAGCTGCAAATGTTGATGCTTCTTCTGAACAAATTCCAGAGGAAGTTCTTAGTAATGAAACTTTTATTTTAACCCAAACAGAAATAACACTAAAAGAAAATATGAAGCTGCTTTCGAGAGCAAAAAAAGCAGGTGCAACAACTATCATGAACCTATCCCCGTCTTTAAATTTTTCACAAGAACTATTAGATAATCTTGATTATATGATAGTAAATCAAGAAGAAGCACTCAAACTTTCCGAAAAACTTGGACTACAAACTAGCAATAATGCAATAAAACTTGCAGAAGGACTCTCAAAACAAGGAAACCTGACATGTATTGTTACAATTGGCACAAATGGAAGTTATGCATACACCACAGAAGGGGAGATATGGAAAGTCAAAGCTCTTGATATTGAAAAAGTAATAGATCGCAACGGAGCTCAAGATGCCTATTGTGGAGTTTTCACCGCCAGTTTAAAAGCAAATATGTCCCTACCGCAAGCCATGAAACGAGCCAGCATTGCAGGATCACTCACGTGCACAAAAATAAAAGGTTCACCGGCTTTGCCTATACAAGAAGAAATTGATGCGAAGATTAATGACCTCAGTGATCCCAAAAAAATCAGTACATAAATGAAAATGATTATAATTATACCGCTTGTGCTAATGTAACTTTCAAGCCATCAAGCTCTTTACTCATAATAATTTGACATGAAAGACGTGAATTTTCCTGAAGATCAAAAGCCTCATCAAGCATTTTTTCTTCTTCTTCTTTCATTTCTGTAAGTTTGTCCATCCATGTTTCATCAACATAAACATGACAAGTCGCACAAGCACAAGCACCACCACATTCAGCCTTTATAGGAAGTCCATGCTCACGGATAATTTCCATCACGCGCCATCCTTCAACAGCATCCAGTTCATGTTCGACTCCTTCCAGATCAGTGACATATATCTTCATTATTTATTTTCATTGTTTACAATATTGCTGTTGGTTTATTTGTTCCATTATAAATAGATTGTATTCCGTACGCCATTCCAATACTGGAAACAATAGCTATAACAAGGTCAAGCACTCCTTGCACAACGGCCATACCATATCTATATGTAACAGAAGCTATATCTTCTTCAACACCGGGAAATGTAGTTGCAAGTATTTTAGAAAAAGTGAGTAATAACAGCATAATCGGTACAAACGATAAGAGCCATAATCCGATCATAGAAAATGAGCTGGTAAACGATTTAATCCTATGTAAGAAATTAATAACTGAATAATCAAGTGCTGCCGGAATATAAAGCCAGACAAAACGAAATCCCCATATCATTACCAGTAACATAGCCGTACCGATAATAAATGATTGTGTATCTGTAATATTACTAGAAGCTACCGTTTCTTGTGTTGGAACATTCATTAAAATTAGTGCTGAGAAAAAAGATAACAATAATTTGCTGATAACATAAATAATAATACCTGCTAAAATCCCGCGTCTACGCGCTTGAAAAAGCTCATCATTTTGATTATTTATTTCATCTTTTGTAGAATTGGCTTTTATAAAATTGGCTTTTATAAAATTAGCTTGTCCACGCTCTCCCAAAATTGCAAATCTGATAAGCTGCATTATTAACCAGCCTTCTACAAAATAAGATGGAAGTAAAAATAAGCCATGACGTAAATAATTTTCATTAAAATCAATACAAGTGACTCCAATAAAACTAGCAAGTTTTATTGCAAAAGGAATCGTAGCAAGACGTAAAATTAATATACGTTCATCCCACAAAAACTTATAGCCTTTAGAGGCGGATTCTACAAAATCAAAATTAGCCATATCTTATAATGTTACAAATTTAAGCTGTTTTTTTCTTTACTTCTAACATGTTATCATGAGTAGAAGCATTCGCATATTCTATTGTTGTCGTTGGAAACGGAATAGAAATACCATTTTTATCCAGTGCTTCTTTAATTGCTTTAATTAGATCACACTTAGCATTCCAGTTATTAGCCGTAGCTGTCCAGTAACGAACTTTTAAATCAACAGAAAAATCACCTAGATTAATTACAACAATCGCTGGTTCTTTGCCAGATGTTATAATAAGTCGCTTATCTTTATTCAATACTGTTTGAATAGTTTTTATAGCCTTATTAATATCATCATGATAACTGATACCGATTGTAAAATCCGTACGGCGTTGTTTGTTGCGGCTAAAGTTTTTAATATCACTATTCCAAACCTGACTATTTGGTACAAATATAAATATATTATCTGATGTTGCTAGCTCAGTTCCAAATAAACCAAGATCTTTAACGCTTCCAGAAATGCCGCTAGCCTCAATAAAATCTCCAACATTAAATGGACGTAGAATTAAAAGCATCACACCTGCTGCTACATTACTGAGCGTTCCCTGTAAAGCCAAGCCAATTGCCAAACCAGCAGCTCCAATTACTGCAAGTAAACTTGCTGTTTGAATACCGAATTGCCCAAGAATTGTTACAAGTGAAATTGCAAATATCGCATATTTAGCCAATCCACCAAGGAAAGATTTAAGAGTATCATCTAATTTATCTATACTTTGAACCAGTTTTTTAACCCAATTACCGATTACCCAACCGGCAATTAAAATCATGAAAGCACCTACAATACGTACTCCCCAAATGGTAAACAAAGAAACGCTTGCGTTGAGTGTATCTTCCATTATCTCCTCATTTATAAAATTAAACTAATGCCCTATGCATAAGGGTTTTTACTTTTCCTTACAAGTAGCCTTATCGGTACACCGGGAATATCATAATCTTTACGAAGAGAATTGATAATATATCGACGATAAGATGGAGATAATTTATCCGGTTTTGTTACCCAAATAGCAAAAGTTGGTGGGCGTGTTTTTATTTGTGTAATATATTTTAATCTATTTTGACGTCCTGAAACAAGAGACGCTGGATTTTTGCTTTCAACCCGTCGTAGCCAGCGATTAATTTCACCTGTATTAATGCGTTTATTCCAGATTGTATATGTACTTAAAACAGAGTGCAGAAGTCGATTTATATTTTTTCCATTTAAAGCAGATACAGTGACAAAAGGAACATCTCGAACTTGTGCTAATGATGTTTTAAGCTTGTGTTTAAGCTCTTCCAGAGCATCATCACGATCACCAACAATATCCCATTTATTCACAGCAATAATTAATGCTCGTCCTTCTTCAATCACATGAGCTGCAATCTGCAAATCTTGTTTATCAAAAATAGCATTACCATCAATTACAAGAACAACAACTTGCGCCAGACGTATAGCACGCATAGCATCCTCAACAGACATTCTTTCAATTTCATTTTGAACTCTTGATTTTCTTCGCATTCCGGCAGTATCAACAAGCTTGAAATTACGTCCTTCAAATTCCCAATCAACAGTAATTGCATCACGTGTAATTCCTGCTTCCGAGCCTGTCATTACACGTTGCTCATTAACAATAGCATTAAGCAAAGTAGATTTACCTACATTAGGCCTCCCTACAATGGCTAGCTTTAAAGGCTTTTCCGAAGTGTCTTCTTCTTGTTCAAAAATAAAATCTTCAATGCCTTCAATATTATCAAGGTTTTTGAACTCATTTTTATTATCTTGCGTCTTTTCAATAATCTCGTCACTCTCAGGAAAATACGGAGATAACGCTTCATAAATATTTTCCATCCCTATATTATGTTCGGAAGAAATAGCTATAGGTTCTCCCATTCCAAGCCCATATGCTTCACCCATAGCATTTCTGGTGACTTTTTCATTCTCACATTTATTTACTGCTAAAATCATTGGTTTTTTACGTTTACGAAGCCAGCCTGCAAAATGCTCATCTAAAGGTGTTACTCCTGTGCGACCGTCAATCATAAATAAAATTGCATCAGCATGTTCTAGCGCGGCCTCTGTTTGTTGCCGCATACGTCCTTCAATTGAATCATCAAATTTATCTTCCAGACCTGCCGTATCTATAATAAGTAACTCACGATCAAACAGGAATCCTTCTGCCTGTCTCCAATCACGAGTAACTCCGGGTGTATCATTTACAATAGCCAGTTTTTTTCCAGCCAAACGATTAAAAAATGTAGATTTTCCAACATTAGGACGACCTACAATAGCAAGCGTAAACATAGTCATGACCCTAAATTAATTATAAGCGCTTAATATTCCATCATCAGACAAAATATATAAAACTTTATTAGCAATAATGGGTGGTAAAGTAACACGTTCGTTTGTATTCCATTGTGCAAGCTTTTCTCCATTTTCCGGATTTACTTCTATAACAAGACCTTCCGTATTTATTAAAATTAAACGTCCCCCTGCCAGTATTGGCCCCGTATAAAAAACAGATTCACCGTCTCTAGAACTTTTTAAATTTTTGACCCATCGAATAGCTCCGGTTTTTCTTCCTAACGCTACTAATTGGTTATCAGATGAGAGTACGAAAAGATGATTTCCCGCAACCCAAGGAGTATTTGTACCTCCGATTTCACGTTGCCAGACACGCACACCTGTGCGCTCGTCAATGGCCACTAACTTTCCGCTGAAACTAATCGCAATAATGAGTCCCTTATCAATAACAGGTAGTGCTTTAATATCAGAAAGACCTGACAGACCTCCAAATCTTCTCAAATTTGATAAATTATCTGACCAAGCTACAGAGCCATTTTCAACACGAAGTGCTGTAATTTCACCTGATGAAAAAACAGGAACAACAATATCATGGCTAGCCGCAGGACTAGCTGCTCCAACAAGACCGGCAAATTCACTTAATCCCTGATGCTCCCAAAGTACCTCACCGGTACTTGCGTTCATTGCTAATAAACGATTATCAAGAGTGCTAATAAATAAACGTCCGTTTAGAATAGTTGGTGCTGCTCTTGATGGAGAAGGAAGTTCTTTACGCCAAAGAATTTCACCATTAGGCGGACGCAGTGCTAAAATTTCATTATATCCATTCGTCACATATAACATACCGGTCGCATAAGCAATTCCACCGCTAATAACGTAATCATCTTCTTTGGGATCTTTAACACTTACTCGCCAAATTAACTCACCATTTTCAGCGTTAAATGCTGATAGTTGAGATTTTGTATCAAGAGTGTAAATCTGCCCATCAACTAAAATAGGTTGTGCCATTAAAGGTAGTTCATCAGTAGCTTTTGCACCAATGCTAGTTTTCCATAGACACTTAAGCTGCCCATCAGGTAAAGCAAGATTTTGCATGGAATGATTAGGATATCCACCGGCTTGAGGCCAAAAAGCATTATTCCATGGAGCAGGTGCTAAAAGGCCTTGTTGTTCAAGTGCCGTATCATCCGGTTCTAAAGAACGTTGTAATTCAAGAACTGAAATACGTTCTCCTTCTAAAGGTGGTGCTTCAGCACTACCCAAAATATCAGAAACTGTTGAACATCCCGATAGCGTGCTAATGGCAAAAAGAATTAGAAAATTTTTAAAATATTTACGCATGAATATTACTTCACTTTTTCCTGTTGTATTTTATTTTGCTGTTTTAGTGCATAAACTTGATTTAAAGCTCTGGCAGTATCATACAGAGTTTCTGGTAAGTTCTCAGCATCTTGAATTTTGTTTAAATGCATACTTGCCTTCTCAAAATCCTGATCTTTATTCGCATATAAAGAAGCTGCTTCAAGGTGTGCATGATAACGCCATGGACTTTTTTTATTATTTTGAATCCTCATAAGAGCTATTTGTACATCGTCATTTTCTCCCAGACGTATATACATTAATACAGCAAGATCACGGAAAATATTAGGAATTGATTTATCATCAATCACCCGCTTATAAAGCGTGATGGCTTCATTTGTTTTACCTTCAGCAACAAAAGCACCGGCAGCAGTAATCAATCCTATACCTCGTAAAGGCGGACGCATTTTTAAATCAGCATCCTTTATGCTATCAGGAAAATCTTTAGAATCCAGCAATGTTAAAAGCTGGTCTGTACCGGAAGCATTAACCGAATTATTCCACGTTTTGTAACCTGAAATTGCACCTGTGATAATGATTACAGATAGAATAAAAGCTAACACTATTTTGCCGTAATCTTTAATAAACTTTTCAAAGCGCTCTTGGCGCATAACTTCATCAACTTCAGCCAGTAAATCAGACATGTATATTTATTCCCGTTTATTTGTTTCAATTACGCATACTAGCTATATTTACAAGCGTTTCCAGTATTTTTAATAAATATAAGCATATGTATGACATTTAACGCCATTTAATAGAACATCCTACAGATGGTGTTTGTTTTACAGAACCAATACCGGTTTTTGCAATTAAAGTCATCGCCTCTAATAATTCCGGTTTGGTGTTGTTGTCTGCTATATCTTTACCGGAGCTATCCAAACGTCCGCGATATTGTAGTTGATTATCTTTATTAAATCCGAAAAAATCTGGTGTGCATACTGCTCCGTAAGCTCGTGCGGTTTCTTGTGTTTCATCAATGAGATACGGAAAAGTAAAATTATTTTCTTGTGCAAAAATTTTCATGTTCTCAAAAGAATCTTCTGAATAATTGTCAATATCATTAGCCATAATCGCAACCACTCCTATATTCATATCTTGCAAGAGCTTCATTGTTTTAGCCAAGCGATCTGTTATTCCTCTTACATACGGACAATGATTACAAATAAACATCACAAGAGTTCCTTTTTCTCCGCGTATATCTGCAAAGCTCACAAAACGACCATCAATATTTTTTAATGAAAAATCAGGAGCATAAAAACTTTCATCTTTTTCCGGCGTATATATAAGAGACATGTGCTTTTTCCTTTCAGAATTATAATACTTTAGATTAAAAATCACATTTAATAATCTTAATCTTTTGCTCTATAATTTGGTGCTTCCCGTGTAATAGTTACGTCATGCACATGCGATTCCTTAAAACCTGCGCCTGTCATACGCACAAATTCTGTTTTTTTCTTCATATCTTTGATAGTTGCACATCCGGTATAGCCCATAGATGCACGCAAGCCTCCAACCATTTGATGAATAACTGCGCTAATTTGCCCTTTATATGGCACGCGGCCTTCTATTCCTTCCGGCACAAGCTTACTTGATTGTGTTGTACCTGCCTGAAAATAACGATCCGCAGAACCTTTAACCATCGCTCCGACACTTCCCATTCCGCGATAAGATTTATAAGATCGTCCTTGATAAAGAATTACCTCACCGGGTGCTTCATCTGTTCCTGCAAATATTGATCCCATCATACAAACATCAGCTCCGGCTGCTATAGCCTTAGCGAAGTCACCGGAATATTTAATACCTCCATCAGCAATAACCGAAATATTTTGTTTTTTACATACAGTTGCTACATCCATGATGGCTGTAAGTTGTGGCACACCGACTCCAGCAACAATTCTAGTTGTACAGATCGAGCCGGGACCAATTCCTACCTTAATCGCATCTGCACCTACATCCATGAGTGCTTTTGCTGCATCAGCAGTAGCTACATTTCCCGCCATAATCTGAAGTTTGTCTGAAACATTTCTACGAATACGTTCAACTGTATCAAGCACATTTTGTGAATGTCCATGTGCAGTATCAACAACAACCATATCAAGCCCTGCCTCGACAAGCGCCATTGTACGCTCATAACCATTTATATCGCCAGTCCCTACAGCAGCTCCAACCATCAAACGTGAATGATTATCTTTAGTAGCATGTGGAAATAATTGTGATTTTACTATATCTTTTACTGTAACCAGACCAATGCATTTTTCATTATCATCAACTACCAATAGCTTTTCTATCCGGTGTTTATGCAGCAATTTTCTAGCTTCTTCTTTATCAACGGTATTATAAACTTTTACAAGATTTTCTGATGTCATTAACTCTTTTACAAGCTGATTTGGATTTTCAGCAAAACGAACATCACGATTTGTCAGAATACCGACTAATTTACCATATTTTTCTGTTACTGGAATACCTGAAATTTTGAATTTTTTCATTAGCTCTAAAGCTTCAGCTAATGTTGCACTGGGTTGAATTGTGATAGGATCAACAACCATGCCGGATTCAAATCGTTTTACTTTTTTAACTTCTATTGTTTGTGCTTCAATATCCATATTACGATGCAATATACCAAGCCCGCCGCCCTGAGCCATTGCTATTGCCATATTGGCTTCTGTTACAGTATCCATTGCCGCAGAGAGAATTGGGATATTGAGTGTAATAGCCTTAGTCAATCGCGTTGATGTATCGACATCAGCGGGATGCACATCAGATGCGCCCGGTAATAACAGAACATCATCAAAGGTTAGTGCTTCACGTATTCTTTTGAAATCGTTAATTTTAGTCATTGTAGCAAATCCACTTCTTATCTTGGTGTAATTTGCAAGTGAGTTGTAGCAGATTTCTTTGAAATGTAAAGATTTTAATTACTTAATTCGGCTTTCTAAACCCGCTTGCTACCATATATGTCTCTGAGGATTCTTTACGGCTAGCCGGTGGTTTTATATGTTTGATGGTTTTAAAATCTTTTTTCATTTCTGCTAGTAATTTATTTTGCGCTCCACCCTGAAATACCTTGGCAATAAATGTTCCGTCCGGCTTTAAAACCTCTATAGAAAACAAATAAGCAGCTTCTACTACTGCCATAATTCGTAAATGATCTGTTTGTTTATGACCGGTGGTGTTTGGAGCCATATCACTAAGTACAACATCAGCATATCCTTCTAACATTTTTTTTAAGATATCCGGCGCTGTATCATCCATAAAATCCATTTGAATAAAATCAACACCCGGTATTTCATCTTGTTTTAGTAAATCAATAGCTATAATTTTACTACAACCCTTTTGTGAAGCGACTTGACACCATCCACCGGGGGCAGAACCAAGATCAATGATTTTTTTATCTTTACCTAAGATTTTGAGTTTTTCATCAAGTTCTATTAACTTGAATGCCGACCGGCTGCGATATCCTTTCTTTTTAGCTTCTTCAACGTAGATATCATTAATCTGACGTTTAAGCCATTTTGTTGAAGAGCTTTTTCGACCTTTGGCTGTTTTAACCTTTGATTTGATTTTATTCCTAGACATTAGATTTCTTTACATTAACTTTCTTTATAAAAGCATCACAAATGTTGATACAAAAAACGCCATAAAAAATACACTAATTGAAGCTGCCATTATAATTATGCCTCTTGTATGCGGTGAATAATAAGATAATATCAAAAACAACATATAGAATAAACTGTAAACTATAAGCGCACGATGTAAGATATGTGAGTTCATTAAGCTCATAAGACCTCTCTCATAGCCAATGCCACTAATAAATTCCAGTTGCATACGCATCATAAACATACAGGAAATTATTAAACTTATAACCCATACACGCTGATGCTTATGCACTATAAAGAATGCAACAGGCAACCAAATTACATCCATCCATTGAATTACGAAATTCATACCCTATTTTCATTTTTAGCGTTATTGTAATTAATAGTATTAAAAAACATAGTAAAGATATACATCATGAGCATGGCATATATTAAACTTATTTCGAAGATTTTTCTGCACATCCTTGTGATTTGTAGTTTTGTTTTTAATGCTAATTTAAGTTTTGCACAAAAGAATACTGCGCCTATTATTATCCGTGATACAGAAATTGAAAATATTTTCAAAGAATGGATGGAGCCACTACTTAAGGCTGCTGATATAGGAACAGAAAATGTTAATCTTGTGCTTGTTCAAAGTTCGCAAGTAAATGCTTTTGTTGCAGGCGGCTCTAATATTTTTGTTTATACGGGGCTGATTGAAAAGACAGAAAATCCTATTGAGTTAATTGGTGTTCTTGCGCATGAACTTGGTCATATTTCCGGTGGGCATCTTATTTCTACACGTGCTGCTTTTAAACGTGCTTCTTATGAAAGTATTTTGGGTATGGTATTGGGTATTGGAGCAGCTATTGCTACAGGAAACACTGGAGCTGCTACAGCCATTATCAATGGTTCTAATAATATTGCTCAAAGACATTTTCTATCATATAGCCGAATTAATGAATCCAGTGCAGATCAAGCTGCATTTAAGTTTTTAGAAAAAGCAAATATCAACCCATCAGGACTTGGTTCTTTTTTAAAGAAACTGGAAGCAAATGAGTTACTTCCATCAAACCGGCAACTGGAATATGTACGGACTCACCCTTTAACTCGCAATCGTATTGATGCTCTTCAAACTCGTATAAATGCTTCAACTTTAAAAAACAAAGCAATTCCAAAAAGGTGGAATGAACAACATGCTCGTATGAAAGCCAAGCTTATAGGATTTATTGATCCCGGACGCGTTCCGTGGGTTTATAATGATCGTGATCTATCTATTGCTGCGCGTTCTGCTCGTGCTATTGCAGCGTATAAGAAAAATGAAATCAAAACAGCGTTGAAAGATATTGATGCCCTTATTGCGCTAGAGCCTAATAATCCATATTTCCAAGAGCTTAAAGCTCAAATGCTTGTTGCTTTTGGAAAAGTTCAGGAATCTTTGCCCTATTATCAAAAGGCTGTCTCTCTTATTCCAACGTCAGGATTAATTCGTATTGATTATGGTCATGCTTTATTAGAAGCGCATACTCCGCATAATGATATAAAAGAAGCTATTAAACAATTAAAACTGGCACTTCATTATGAACCACGCTCTGGAAAAGCTCATAGGTTACTGGCAACTGCATATGGTCGCAATGGTGCGGAAAATATAGCTAAATTACATTTGGCAGAAGAAGCTGTTTTACAAAGACGCTTGCCTTATGCTAAAAGACTGGCTGAATCTGCTATCAAATCTTTTGACGAAAATAGTCATGAATGGTTGCAAGCTAAAGATATTCTGACACATATCCAGAATTTAAAAGGTAATAGCAAATAGAATTTTCTGGTAATATTTATAATCTTGGGTAACGTGTCTATTCAACATATTAAAAAGGTGAATTATGATACCGACATTAAATAAATTCTTGCTTATATTAATTGCATTAATAATTTTTATAATGCCTGCGCAAGCTACTGATTCTTTTTCTATAGAGCAAAAAGAAGGTATAGAAGGCGTTGTTAAAGATTATATTTTAGAAAATCCGGAGATTTTAATTGAAGCTCTTGATATTTATAAACTTAGAAAAGAAGAAGAACATAACAAACATGTTGAGAAAATTTTAGAAAATAATTTAGATACATTGATTAGTGCTGATGCTCCTTCTGCCGGTAATCCTGATGGGGAAATTGTTGTCGTTGAATTCTTTGATTATAACTGCGGTTGGTGCAGAAAAGCATTACAAGATATTCAAACGGTAATAAAAAATGATAAAGATGTCCGGATTGTTTTTAAAGAAATGCCTCTTCTCGGACAGGCTTCTATGCTAGCAGCACAATGGGCAATGGCTGCACATAAACAAGGAAAATATTTTGAATATCATGTTAAGCTCATGGAATATCGCGGTACTAAAGATGAAGATTATCTAAAAAAGATTGCGAAAAAGCTTAATCTTAATTTAGAACAAATGAAAAAAGACGTAAATTCTGAAGAAATTAATGAGCTTATCATGGAAAATATGATTATTGCTCGCCAACTTGCTGTTAATGGTACACCTGCATTTATTATTGATGGTAAGATTTTACCGGGATATCTCGGTAAAGATGGTTTAAAAAGAAGCATTAAAGATGCTCGTAAAAATATCAATAATCAATAGGGTTAATTCTTTTAACTAACTTTGAGGTACATAATGGCTTTTCGTATTTTATATATTATTATTGCTCTTATTGCCGGTTTTTTGAGCTACGATATATACAGACTTTACACTGGGATTGGATCTTCAGGAAATGTTCCTGCAGAATATACTCTTGGGTCTCAAGATGCGGATATTACTGTTGTTGAATTTTTGGATTATGGATGCAAATATTGCAGTGAAGTTCATCCGATTATTACTAGTGCCGTTAAACAAGATGGAAATGTCCGTTATATTCCTCGACCGTTACCAATGGAAGATCAAGAAGCTACTCGTGCAGCTATTTTAGCTTATGCAGCAGGAAAACAGGGGAAGTTTATAGAGATGCATGACCTGTTAATAAAAAATTACCGCGTTATTGATGATGCCGTTATTTCAGAACTCGGTCAGAAAATCGGACTTGATATAGATCAATTAAATATTGATATTGAAGATACGGGAGTTATAAAAGACATTAACAAAAATGCTCGTATATTTAAAAAAATAGGCGAAAATAGAACACCGGCTTTTGTGCTTAATAACAAGATTGTTTTTGTGCCGGAAGAGCGTATGCCTACTGTAAATGATTTTTTGCAAATGTTTAACAATTTAAGAAAAAATCATTGAATAATATCGGGAGAGGTTGAGTGATAAAAATACTTATTCTTAATGGGCCCAATTTGAATATGCTTGGTTTGCGTGAGCCGGAAATTTATGGTGATAAAACTCTTGATGATATTAAAAAGCTCTGTCTTAATCATGTTTCAGAGCTTGAGATGAAGCTTGATTTTCGTCAATCTAATTATGAAGGCAAACTTGTAGAATGGATACATAGTGCTTACGATGAATTTAACGGGATTATTATTAATGCCGCAGCTTATACGCATACTTCTATAGCTATTCATGATGCATTGAAATTACTTGATATACCTATTATTGAGGTTCATATTTCAGATCCTAAAACTCGTGAGGTCTTTCGCCATACATCTTATATAGAGCCTTTGGCTCATAAAGTTATAGCAGGACAAGGCGCTCATGGTTATCTTTTGGCGCTTGATGCTCTTAAGGATACGTTAAACATTATAAACAAAAGTGAATAAAAATGGCCGTAGGTATCATACATTATGCTTATTAGAGATATGGAATATATAAAAAACCTTTATAAGAAACCGCTGCTTGACCTTATTTATAAATCGGCATCGGTTCATCGCAAGCACCATCAATCAGATGAAATGCAAATGTGTACATTGCTCTCTATCAAAACCGGCGGGTGTAGTGAGGATTGTGGATATTGTTCACAATCCATACATAATAGCGCAAAGCTTGAAAAAGAAATATTATTAAAAACGGATGATGTGCTTGAAAAAGCTCGCAAAGCGAAGGATTCCGGTTCAACACGTTTTTGTATGGGAGCTGCATGGCCAAAAGTATTGGATGGCAAGGCTTTTGATCGTGTCTGCGATATGGTTAAAGGTGTTTCTGATATGGGACTGGAAGCATGTGTAACACTTGGAATGATTACGCAAAAACAAGCTATACGGTTAAAAGAAGCAGGTTTAACATCTTATAATCATAATCTTGATACATCTGAGGATTTTTACGATAAAGTTGTCACGACTCGAACATATCAGGATCGTTTGGATACATTAAAGAATATCGCCAACGCTGAAATTTCTGTATGTTGCGGTGGAATCTTAGGGTTAGGCGAATCAGAAGAGGACAGAATAAGTTTGCTTCATACGCTTGCAAATCTAGATCCACAGCCGGAATCAGTGCCAATTAATACATTAGTACCTGTTGAAGGCACACCTTTTGAAAATCAAGAACGTATTGATATTTTTGAATGGATCAGGTGTATTGCTGTAGCTCGTATTTTGATGCCAAAAACAATGGTACGTTTATCTGCCGGACGTTTGGAAATTTCAAAAGAAGCTCAAGCGTTAGCTTTTATGGCTGGAGCAAATTCGATTTTTACAGGTGATACATTATTGACTACAGCCAATCCATCAGAAAATGAAGATACTGCATTATTGGAGACATTGGGTATAAAACCGCGCCCACCCTATAAAAGTGATGAACAAGTTTCAAAAAAAACTCAGACTGTTTGAGCAACAAAATCGTTTGCGTTGTTTAAGTCAGCCTTCTGGAATAGATTTTACATCTAATGATTATTTGGGAATGCGGGAGCATCCTAAATTGCGTCATGCTGCGCTGGAAGCTCTTCACTCAGGAATGCCTGTTGGTGCAGGTGGTTCTAGGCTTTTACATGGTAATTGTGAGCAACATATTCAACTTGAAGAATATGCCGCCTTATATTTTGGATCAGAAAAAGCTCTTTACTTTGCAACAGGTTATCAAGCTAATACGGCAATTTTTCAAGCGTTACCTACTAGACATGATGTTATTATATATGACTCATTGATTCATGCCAGCTCCAGAGATGGGATTCAAAACTCAAATGCCAAATCAATCAAGATTGCGCATAATGATCTTAATGCTTGTGAAAATGCTCTAAAGCGCATTTGTAATTCTGCCGAAACTATTTGGATAGCAATTGAATCGGTTTATTCGATGGATGGAGATTTAGCACCGCTCGAAGACCTGCAAAAATTAGCAATAAACTATAATGCAATCCTGATTATAGATGAGGCACATGGAACAGGTATTTTTGGGGAAACAGGGAAAGGTCTTTCTGAAGATTTGAGCTATGAAAACATCATAACTTTGCATACTTGCGGAAAAGCGTTAGGTGTTGCCGGTGGGATTGTTTGTGGCTCTACGGAAATTATTGATCTTTTAATCAATACGGCGAGACCATTTATTTACTCAACCGCTCCACCGCCAATGCAGGCATATCTTACAAAGATAGCGTTGGAAATTATTCGAGATGAACCGGAACGTCGTAAAAAACTTTTTCAGATCATTGAGCTTTGCAAAACGCTACTGCCCGTGTCTGAAATAAATTCGCAAATTGTTCCAATTATTTTAAAAGATGATAGGATAGCATTAAATATAGCGGAAATTCTTCAAAATGCCGGTTATGATATTCATGCTATTCGTCCACCTAGTGTACCGGAAGGTTCTGCGCGTTTACGTATTTCACTAAATATAAACCTTACGGAAGAGATTTTGAGAAATTTTTCAATTTGTCTTTCAGAACAGCTTAAAAAGGAAGCACTATGAGTAATAAATGTATTATCACAGGAACAGATACCAGTGTCGGTAAGACTGTTTTTTCCGCATCATTAATTCTGGCACTTAATGAATTTGATAAAAAGGTCAGTTATTGGAAGCCGGTGCAAGCTGGATTGCAAGGTGGCGTTGACACAAAGGAAGTTCAACGCTTAACGATGTTACCCACCGATCGTTTTTTCCCTGAAAGCTATGTTCTTAGAGAGCCTTTATCTCCACATCGGGCTGCTGAAATAGATGGTGTGGAAATTGATACAGATATGCTGGAAATTCCAGATCATGACGGAACGCTTATTATCGAGGGAGCAGGAGGAATCAATGTACCGCTAACACGCACTACTTTATTCAGTGATATATTTGCCATATGGAAATTACCGGTAATTTTATGCGCACGTACTGGATTAGGTACAATCAATCATACATTACTTTCAATTGAAGCGCTTAAAGCCAGAGATATTCCTATCTACGGCATTGCTTTTATTGGTGATGATAATATGGATAATATGCGCACTATTGAACATTTCTCTGACGTTAAGGTTCTTGGTCGTTTACCGTGGCTTGATACGTTGAATGCTGCCACTCTTTTGAAAGCCTTCAATGAGAATTTTAACATAGAAGATTTTTCTTAAAATGAGCATAAACAAAGTATCTCCTATTTGGCATCCTATGACACAGCATGCACTTACTGACCCTGAAATTCATATTGATAGGGCAAAAGGCGCATATTTATATACCAAAGACGGACGGAAAATTATTGATGCTATTTCATCTTGGTGGGTAATTACACATGGGCATTGTCATTCAAAAATAGCGGATGCGGTGAAGAATCAAGCAGATTGTCTGGAACAAGTTATATTTGCAGGTTTTACCCATGAACCGGCAGAAAGGCTTGCAGAAAAGCTTTTGAGCATTACTGATGATGCGCTTGAACATGTATTTTTTTCTGACAGCGGTTCAACATCCGTAGAAGTTGCACTGAAAATGGCGATTGGATATTTTGAACATCGCAAAGAGCCAAAACACAGAATTGTTGCGCTTGAAGGCGGATATCATGGAGATACATTCGGTGCGATGGCAGCGGGTTCTCGAAGTATATTTAATAAAATTTATGAACCTTATCTTTTTGATGTTACGCATCTTCCTTTTCCGGATACAGGCAAAGAACAAAAAACACTCGACGAATTTGAAATACTTTTAAAACAAGGCGATGTTGCAGCATTAATTTTAGAACCTTTGGTTCTTGGTGCAGACGGTATGCAAATATATACGACAGAAACGCTAAAACAACTCTCAGAGCTATGTAAACAATACGGGGCATTATTAATTGCTGATGAGGTTATGACTGGTTTTGGTCGTACAGGAAAATGTTTTGCATGTGAACTTGCTGGAATAACTCCAGATATTATGTGTTTATCAAAGGGTGTCACCGGTGGATTCTTACCTATGGGCGTAACATTATGCACACAAGATATTTATATGGCATTTTATCAAGAAGACCGCACTAAAACATTCTTCCATTCTACATCTTTTACAGCTAATCCGCTTGCTTGCCGTGCAGCACTGGCAAATTTAGAAATTTGGGAAGAAGAACCTGTTTTAGAGCGAATTGCTGCAATTTCTAAATCTCATGCAAATATTATAGAGCGTTTTAAAGTACGAGATGATATTTCAGATATACGTCATATTGGAACAATTCTAGCATTAGACGTTAAAGATACAACAAATGGCTATCTTTCCAATATCGGCTCAACACTTTATGATTTCTTTTTGAAAAATGATATATTGCTACGTCCGATTGGTAACTGTATCTATATTCTTCCACCATATTGCATAAGCCTGCAAGACCTTGATTTAATATATAATTGTGTGGAAAAAGCACTGGATTATTTACATGATACGGATAACGGAAACACATTAATTTAAAATCTCACAGTGAGAACACAAACTTCATAATGGGGGACATATTGGTTAATGTGTCCTCCGTTTCTCATATGAATTTTTGAACTGAGCGTAACGACACTATGGCAGTTTTGTCTTTATCCAATCAATTACATCTGTTTTGCCGATAATATCATAACGACTTAAATGGGGTAATCCGACCACAGTAAATTTAGAATCAACTTTAAAGCTTCTGCAAAGCCAGTTACCATGTCCTGAGCGATAGCTTTCCTCTAACATCACAGGAAATTTATCTCTAAGATATGTATAGGGCGAAGGGTGAGAATTTCCAAATACGAGAAGTAATTTAGGCTTCACGATTTCCAATATTTTTTCGTGCACCGCCCAACAACGATCCGAATAATCTTTGTAGGAGCTGCGCTCTACGTCTACGCTTCTCGCAAATATAAGATTAGTGCTAGGAACATGACTAGGGTCAGAAATTAACTGTTTTAACAGCCAAACAACACGTCTTTGTAACGGAGCGTCACCTTTTTTGCCTGTTGTCCATATCTCATCAATATAGCTATTGTCATTGTATGAGGGTAAATTATTAAGGCTTGCGCGAACTGTATCCTTAATATCGTCAGGAGATCCTCCAGGATTATGTCCCAACAAGTAAATGGAGGATGGTTGAAGTGTTTTTACACTGCTGTACATCACACTACCACTGGAATCGAGTATATCAGATCCCAGATTTTCTATAGCAAATTTAATAATATCATCAACATGAGTCATTGTTTTTCTCCTTATTTTTTCATTAACCTATCCATATCAACAATATCATGAAAATAAAACCTCATAATGGGGACATATTGGTTAATATATCCCCGTTCCTCTTCCGCTCTTCCCCGTTCCCTAAAAATCATGAATTTATTTTCACAATCCCCTTGACAATCAATATAAAACGTGATAGGAATATATACTTATACAGGGGACAATTGTATCTTAAGCACTCCTCAATACTTTATTGGAGAATTTGAGTGCTGGTTATCTTTCTTTAAATGAAAGTCAGTATCAAAAAATAAATGAAAATGACTATGGCATAATTTTTATACTTTTGCACAGCTATCCCCTATGCTAAGCTCCAAATCCCTAGCAATAGATATTTTTAATTTAATTAACTTTATGGAAACCCTAAGCCATGAAACTAAGCATTGAACGCAGCGCCCTTTTGAGATCTCTTAACCACGTGCAAAGTGTTGTTGAGCGCCGTAATACCATCCCTATTCTTTCCAATGTTTTAATGAAAGCAGAGGATAATATTTTGTCTATGGCGACTACAGATATGGATCTTGAAATTAACGAATCGGTAGCAGCAAATGTTTCAGAGAATGGAGCTACAACAGCTCCGGCACAAATGCTTCATGATATTATACGTAAATTACCAGATGATTCTGATGTAAATCTTACGCTTAATGCTGAAGGAACGCAGATGACAATCAAGTCCGGTCGTTCACAATTTAAGCTAAGTTGTCTACCGACAGTTGATTTTCCAGAAATCGGTGCCGGTGATTTACCTTCCAGCTTTATACTTCCTGCGGCGGCTCTACGCGCTTTAATTGATCGGACTCGTTTTGCGATGAGTACGGAAGAAACCAGATATTATCTTAACGGAATTTATCTACATGAAGCAGATCAGGAAGGAGTGGAGGTTTTACGTGCTGTTGCTACTGATGGGCATCGCTTGGCACGTTTTGAAATGCCATTACCGGAAGGATGTTCCGGCATGCCTAGCGTAATTATTCCGCGTAAAGCAATTGGTGAACTGCGTAAACTAGTTGATGAAGCAGCCGATTCTATTCAAATTGAACTCTCTGAAAGTAAAATTCGTTTTTCATTTGATCATATTGTTATGACATCAAAATTGATTGATGGCACATTTCCTGATTATCAACGTGTAATTCCTGAAGGCAATGACAAGGTTGTTGAAGTAAATGCAAAAATGTTAACAAGCGCGGTTGACCGTGTATCAACTATTTCTGATGGAAAATCCCGTGCGGTAAAAATGACACTGCAAGGAAAGCAAATGACATTATCTGCAAGCTCTGCCGAATCCGGCAGCGCAACTGAAGAAGTTGAAGTTAATGGCGATATAGACATAGAAATTGGTTTTAATGCTAAATATTTGCTTGATATTACCTCACAAATTGAAGGAGAAGCTTGTCGTTTAACTTTAGCAGATGCATCCTCACCAACAATTATTCAGGATAATAGCGATCAAAGTTCATTATATGTGTTGATGCCGTTGCGGGTTTAGTTTTTCTTAAAAACAGGACGTAAAGGCTTTAAGATTTTGGATTGATCCATTAAAGGTCTTATTATGTCTTACGTTTCAACCCTAAAGCTTTATAATTTCCGTTCTTATCGACAAGCATCGATAAGCAATTTATCTTCCGGATTAATTGCGCTATATGGGAAAAATGGTGCAGGAAAAACTAATGCGCTCGAAGCGATATCCCTGCTTTCGCCGGGACGGGGCTTGCGTGGTAGCAAAATAATGGAAATGCAGTGCCGGCATTCTACGGAGCATCCCATAGAACCGTGGGCTGTAGCAGCAACTATCGAAACAGATTATGGAGATATTAAGCTTGGAACCGGTTTAAATGCTGAGACCGGTAAACGAGCAATTCGTATTCAGGGAGAAAATGTTAAATCTCAAGGCGCATTATCTGAGCATATGGCTTGCGTATGGTTAACACCACAAATGGATGGACTATTTCTTAATTCTGCTGCACATCGTCGCCGCTTTCTTGATCGTCTGGTTTTTGCATTTGATTCCGGTCATTCCGGACGTGTAATACGATATGAGAATGCGCTGCGTCAACGCTCAAAGCTTCTTAAAGACGCTGGAGAAGCAGCGTGGATTGATGGTCTTGAAATACAAATGGCAGAAACAGCAGTTGCTATTGCTGCGGCTCGGTTGGATTTTGTTGGAAGATTACAAACAGCTTTTTATAATTCTGTTAGCAAACATTTTCCTATAGCAAGTTTAGCTGTTATGGGAACATTAGAGCATCTTTTAATAAATACACCGGCTTTAGAAGTTGAGGATATATTTAAAACCCAACTTATGGATTCGCGTGGTGTGGATATGCTAACAGGTGGCGCATCAACGGGAACACATAAATCTGATCTGGCAGTACGTTTTAAGGGTTTAGAGAACTCACCTAAAGATATACCGGCAAATCAATGTTCAACCGGAGAACAAAAGGCACTTCTCATTGGAATTGTTTTAGCACATGCAAGATTAATCGCAGCCGAACGAGGAACTCCACCAATTTTACTATTGGATGAAGTTGCTGCACATTTAGATGAATCTCGCCGGACTGCACTTTATGATATATTACAAGAAATTGGCGGTCAGGTGTGGCTAACAGGAACTGATGAGAGTTTATTTAATACAATTAAAGGACATGCGCAATTTCTTGAAATTGTAGATTCTCAAATCACACCTAGGGTATTTTGAAATAAATTACCGGCATAAACGAGTATTATTTACCAATTTCAAGAAAGCCAATTGAATTATACAATGCTGGGTTCATTTATACCAATATTTACAAAGGGTTATCATTTAAAAAAAAGCGGAAAAAGAGGTCATTTTTCCTATCCTTCCTACAAGAGCTATGCTATAAAAAATATTGTAAAAAGATGAGAAAAACCAATGGTTTTAATACAGAATAATATATTAACCATAATAAATAGCTAACGGAATAGCTTCATCAGTTTAGAACGCAAAAAATAACTATATTTATTCATGCGTTTAAAATGAAAGTATAAGGAAAATTAAATTATTATGAGTGAATCAAAGGGACAAACTGCACCTGAAAATAATGAATATGATGCGGACTCCATTAAAGTTCTGCGAGGGCTTGATGCTGTGCGTAAACGTCCCGGTATGTATATCGGAGACACGGATGATGGTACCGGCCTACACCATATGGTGTATGAGGTTGTAGATAATGCTATTGATGAATCTCTTGCCGGACATTGTGATCGTATAGATGTGATTATGAATGGTGACGGATCTATAACAGTTAAGGATAACGGGCGCGGAGTTCCAGTTGATGAACACTCGGAAGAAAAATGCTCTGCTGCGCAGGTAATTATGACACAGCTTCATGCCGGCGGTAAGTTTGATCAAAATTCTTATAAAGTGTCAGGCGGATTACATGGAGTTGGCGTATCTGTAGTAAATGCGCTTTCAGAATATCTTGATTTGCATATAAAGCGTAATGGTAAAGAATGGTATATGAGATTTAAAGGCGGTTATGCCGGTGAAGATCTTAAACCAATCCGTGATCTTGATGAAGGTGAACGTACAGGAACGCAAGTTACATTTTTGCCTTCGCCTGAAACATTCACTATGACGGATTTTGATTTTAAAATACTGGAAAATCGCTTGCGGGAACTGGCATTTTTGAATTCCGGTGTGAATATATATTTACGTGATAACACTCATGAAAATGAAGAAGAGCATATAGAAAGCCACCTTCATTATGATGGCGGGATTACACGATTTGTTGAATATCTTGATAGAACAAAAAAACCTATTATTGATACTATTACCATCAATGCTTATGACGAGAAAAGCGGAGTAACAGTTGAAGCTGCGCTTGAATGGACGGATGCTTATCATGAAACAATGTTGTGTTTCACAAATAATATTCCACAGCGCGATGGAGGGACTCATCTTGCCGGTTTTCGTGGAGCGCTAACCCGTGTGATTGGCAGGTACTCCGAGGAAAAAGGATTGCTTAAACGGGAAAAAGTTAAGCTAACCGGAGATGATATGCGCGAAGGGATGACATGTGTACTATCAATTAAAGTACCTGATCCTAAATTTTCCTCTCAGACAAAAGATAAGCTTGTATCTTCCGAGGTACGACCGATTGTAGAAGGCGCAATTGGAGAACATCTCTCTACTTGGCTGGAAGAGCATCCAAGCGAAGGTAAAATGATTGTTGGAAAGATTGTTGAAGCGGCCTCTGCACGTGATGCTGCACGTAAAGCGCGGGATTTAACACGGCGTAAAGGCGTTATGGACGTCTCTAATTTACCCGGTAAGCTTGCAGATTGCCAATCAAAAGACCCTGCTATTTCCGAGATTTTTATTGTTGAGGGAGATTCTGCCGGTGGCTCTGCAAAGCAAGCGCGTGATCGTCATAATCAAGCGATTTTACCTTTACGCGGTAAGATTTTAAATGTTGAGCGCGCACGTTTTGACCGTATGCTAGGTTCCGAGCAAATTGGAACGCTTATAACTGCGCTTGGTACTTCGATAGGAGCAGAAGAATTTAATATTGAAAAAGCACGATATCACAAAATTGTAATTATGACAGATG
>JAGLMC010000069.1 GCA_023140215.1 Alphaproteobacteria bacterium | reverse complement strand
TCCGGTTAACTGTTGCCAGATCACACAGGCATGATTGGTGGTGCGTTAATTGATTATCTAAAGGTAGAACGTTGGGTAGAGCCATTTGTTTTCCAAATCAATGTTCCCAAAGACAGTATTGAAGAAACGAAACAAACAGCTAAACAGCGACTTAATTACGCATGGGGTGAAACAAAAGATATCCTTAGAATACGAAGTTGAAAAAGTGCAAGACATAAACGATTATCATGGATGGCTTTGTAAAATGCAATCACAACCACAATCTTTACCAACATAGATTTCTTTAGGTACAACAATGCGTGCATGCTCTATTGCTGGCAGCAACTCAAAAGCAGCAATGCCAAATAACATCAAAAATATCAAAATAGTAGTATTTTTCATGCCCAGACTATATCCATAAATGCATTTTTTATCAATGAGATATCAGGGTTTATTATATGAAACTTAATGTTTAAGGTTGATTTAGGTATCCGGATTTTACCCACCAGTTTGGGTTTTTAGAAGCAAGAGTTTTTGCTGCTTGTTCTGCATCTGATTTATGTTTGAATAAAGCAAAACATGTTGCTCCAGAGCCGGACATACGTGCAATGGCGCAGCCTTTTTGAGCATTTAAGTTGTTGATAATATTTGTGATTTCCGGCACAAGAACGAGTGCAGCATTAAGAAGGTCATTATCTTGATGTTTTAAAAAAGAAATTAATGTATCAAAATTCATAAGGTTTTCAGGCAATGATTGAGGCTCTTTGAATGGCTCTTTGTGATGTCTGAATATATCTGCGGTTGAGCAAGCTTTATTTGGATTAACAAGAATAATTGGAATTTTATTCATACGCGGAGCAGGATTAAGAATATCGCCAATTCCTTGAATATGAGATGGCTTACAATGAAAACATACTGGAACATCCGCACCAAGATTTGTCATTAGTTCAGGAAGGTAATGAGCTTGCGGTGATAAGTTCCACCATTCCAGAAGTCCCCGAATAATAGCCGCTGCATCTGAAGAGCCTCCGCCAATTCCCGAAGCAATAGGTAGATTTTTAGTTAATGTAGCGCGAATATCGGGAATCTTTTGTGCAGCTTGTGATAAATTCCATACTGCTTGAACAAGCAGGTTTGATGAGTTTGGACTGGAATCACGTTCTTTATTATTAAAGGTTTCTGCATAATAGCCTTTAACGAGAAATTCAAAATTATTGGCATTTTCAATCTCAATTTGATCTCCAATATTTGCAAAAGCTACAAGAGAATCAAGGTTATGATAGCCATTATCAAGTCGTCCGGTAATGTGTAGATATAGATTTATTTTAGCAGGAGCAAATATAGTTAAATGCTTTGTTTTTGCTGCGTTCATTTTAGTTACTTTATTTATTCTAGTTATTTTGCGGATTCACAATATCTGTATCAGTTTTTGAGTTTGCTTCTTTAACGGTGTTAATTATGTGCAAACCGGAATCCAGTTTTTGCACAATAGATTCAGATAGTTTTTGATCTTTAGAATGATTTTTAGCGCGTAACCATTGAAAGCGGGCTTCCATGCGCCGTCCGACTTGCCAATAAGCATCGCCTAAATGATCGTTTATAACCGGATCATAAGGAAGAAGCTCAACTGCTCTTTCCAAGTTAGGGACAGCCTCGCTATATTTTCCAGTTCGATATAAAACCCAGCCTAAAGAGTCGATAATATATCCATCAGACTTTTCAATAGAGGCAGCCTTTCGGATAAGCTCTAGTGATTGTTTTAGATTAATTCCCTTATCTGCCCATGCATAACCAAGATAATTCATTATAAGCGGGTGTTCAGGTTGAAAGGCCAGTGCAGCTTTAAGATCTCGTTCTGCTTTATTCCATTGCCCGTTTTGCTCATATGACATGCCGCGTACATAGTTTAAGAACCAGTATTCTTTTGAGATAGTGCCAAGAGTTTCTTCTACGTGGTTATAGGTAGCAATGGCCTTGCTAAACTCTTCATTCCGGCGGTAAATATCGCCCGCCTGTATAAGAGCATCAATGTCATTATGTTTTTTAAATAGAGTTTCAAGCTCTATTAATGCTCCTTCAATATTGTTTGTATCTTCAAGGAGTCCGGCAGCAAGTCTGCGTGCTTCCAGATAGTTTGTATTGTCCGGCATAATAGCGCGGTAGTGGGCTATAGCTTCATCATAGCGTTCATTGCGTGCAGCAATATGAGCCAGCATGAAATGTGTATTTGTAAGCTCTGAGTCTAAAAAGAGCGCTATATTGGCAAATATTCTAGCGCTATCATCTCCTTGTTCACGGTAGAGAAGCATAGCCATTTCATACATAGCAATAGCAACTCCCTGCTCAGGAGTTTTTACAGGAATAAAGGATTTTAATGGTTGTTTGTTTTCTAATGCAGTTATTTTTTTTGAAAGCTCTGTGTTCTCAGGCCATTCTTCATAGGCTTTTATATAAAGCTCAAGTGCTTTATTAGTTTTGCCTGTATAAACATAAATATCTGCAATGCGTTCAATATCCTTAAATGTCAGGCCGTGTGCTGTCATTGCTTGTTCAAGCAAACGCTCAATGTTTCCTTTTTCATTAAGTAAGTCTGAAATTAGTATAGCGTGATAAATATGTATTGTATTTGTATGAAGATTTGTTGTGTCATACTCGCCAATTCCTGCTTTTGACCAGCTTGTAAGAAGAGGTATTATAAAGGATGATAGGCTATCTTCCGGCATACTATCAATAAGTATTGATGCTTGTGAATAGTCTTTTTCATGGAATGCCTGAATTGCTAAAAATAGTAGAGCAAGTGCGTTGTTATCTTCTATTTCCAGCACATCATGTGCAATGTTTATTGCTTTTGCACTTTGGCCGGAACCCATATTCAAGATCATTGCTTTGCTTAAAAGCTGTAAATTATCCTGATCTTCCATACGAACATTATGTATATAATGACTTGCTTGTTTCCAGTCATGTTGTCGTTGGGCAAATTGTGCAGCAAGGTAATTTCCAGCAACGCTTTTCTGCTCAAAGTTTTTAAATAAATTAAGCTCGAAAGGACTCTCTGATAAAGAGTTAACATCAGATAGTTCCACAGCAGGAGGAGATTGGATCTGCTCTGTTTTTATATCAGTGGCAGGCGCGGGACATGCACCGATTAAACAGGATATAAATGTTATAAATGAATTCACTTAAAATAGCTCCAGTACAAATTTTTTAAATTATTTACATGTTAGGATAATTGGGCCCATCGCCTCCTTGTGGGACACTCCAGTTAATATTTTGAGCAGGATCTTTAATATCACAAGTTTTACAGTGTATGCAGTTTTGAGAATTTATCTGTAATTTTATACCATTTTTTGATTGTTTTGTATCGTCTTTAATAATTTCATAAACTCCGGCAGGGCAATATCTTTGAGCCGGTTCATCATATTCTTTCAAATTTGAATTAACAGGAATAGATGGATTTATTAATTTTAAATGGCATGGCTGGTTTTCAGCATGATTTGTGTTTGAAAGTTGTACAGAACTAGGCATATCAAACGTAATAATACCATCGGGCTCTGGATAATCTATTTTTTTACAATTAGCAGCTTTTTTGAGCTGTGTGTGGTCATCATGGTTTTTAAGTGTCCATGGAGCAATTCCTGCTGTGATAGTTTCAAATACAGCATTAAATAATCCATACCATAAACCGTTATGAAATCCCGGTCGAATATTGCGAACTTTTTTAAGTTCTTTCCAGACCCATGATGATTCCATATTTTTTTGATATTCAGAACATTCTGTTCCTTTGTCTTTTGTTTTTTCCAGATGTTTAACAATACTTTCAGCAGCAATCATTCCTGATTTCATGGCAGTATGAGTGCCTTTAATTTTCGGAACATTCAAGAATCCGGCAGTATCACCTATAAGCACACCACCCGGAAAGGTAAGTTTTGGTATGGATTGAAAGCCTCCTTCAGTCAGTGCGCGTGCGCCGTATGATATGCGTTTTCCTCCTTCTAAAGTTGATTTGATCGCCGGATGAAGTTTGAATTGCTGCATTTCATCATAAGGGCTTAAGTAAGTATTTTGATAATCAAGCCCAATGACAAATCCAATGGATAGCAAGTTGTTTTCCATATGATACATCCATGAGCCGCCATAAGTGTTTTTATCCAGTGGCCATCCAATTGTATGGGTGATAAGTCCTTGATTGTGTTTTTCAGGATCAATCTCCCATAGCTCTTTAATGCCTATACCGTAAGTTTGCGGGTCACTGTCACTACGTAAATTAAACTTCCGGATTAGTATTTTAGTTAGAGAGCCGTGACAGCCTTCGGCAAAAACAGTTTGCCGAGCATGTAATTCTATTCCTGATCTGAAATTTTCTGTTTTTTCTCCAGATTCGTTTAGCCCCATATTACCTGTAGCAACGCCGATAATTCCACCTTCATTATTATAAAGAAGCTCCGCAGCAGCAAATCCGGGGAAAATATCAACATCAAGCGTTTCTGCTTGTTCAGCCATCCATTGTGCTAAATTGCTAAGTGAAATGATATAATGTCCCTTGTTGTGCATATGAGGAGGGGTAGGGAGCAAGATAGCTTTATTTTTTGTTAGGAATAAAAGTTTATCTTTTGTCACAGATGTATTGATAGGTGCGTTTTTTTCTTTCCAATCAGGTATAAGTTCATCGAGTGCGCAAGTTTCAAAAACCGCGCCGGATAAAAGATGCGCTCCAACCTCGGATCCTTTTTCAAGAATGCAAACGCTTAAATCGGGACAAAGTTGCTTAAGGCGAATCGCACAGGCTAGACCGGAAGCTCCAGCACCAACGATAACAACATCATATTTCATATTTTCACGATCAGAGCGTATGGATTTAGGCATGTTGAAATTACTTCCTTTCTTTTTTAGCTCAGCTATTCTAGCTTATTTCTATGGCAAACACACATAATAAAGCATTAAAGGCAGCATTGGAATGGTATGTCGATCAGGGTATTGACGAAGCTATTGATAATATAGCTATTGATCGACGAAAAAATAGCAATGTGAAAAAAAGCAATGTAAATATAAGTTCAGGAAAGAATAAAGAAAAAGAAAAATTTTCTGCTCATATGATTTCATCATCGCATAAAGCATCATTGGGTAAATCTGATGCTTGGAAGGAAGCTGTAAAACTTGCTTCTAAAGCAGAAACTCTTGAAGAACTTAGAATAGTTATTTCAGAGTTTGAAGGTCTTTCTTTGAAAAAAACAGCAACGAATCTTGTGTTTTGTGATGGAAATTCAAAATCTTCTGTGATGCTTATCGGTGATGCTCCGGGAGCGGATGAGGATCGTTTGGGAAAGCCTTTTGTAGGTGTCAGTGGTAAGTTGTTGGATAGTATTTTGAAATATATTAATTTGGATCGTAATGAGCAAAATCCTAAAAAAGCACTTTATCTTTCTAATATTTTAAATTGGAGGCCTCCCGGAAATCGTACTCCATCTTTATCAGAAATTGAGGTTAGTTTGCCATTTATAGAAAAGCATATTGCTTTGGTTAAGCCAAAGATTCTTATTTTGTGTGGAGGGATTTCTGCAAAAGCTTTACTTGGGCGTAGTGAAGGAATTTTACGTCTTCGTAAAAGCTGGTATGATTATAAACCCCAGACAAAAGAGCTTGGTCTGGATGTGTCGGCAATTTCTGCAATTGTTACTTATAATCCTGTTTATTTGCTCAGCACGCCAAGCCAAAAGAAAGCTGTATGGGCGGATATGTTGAGCATTGAGCAAAAACTTAATGATTTTTTTTCATCAGATAATATTGAAGGTACAACATGCGTTTAGAAGAATTTTTAGAACAAAACACACAGAAAGCCCATCTTTCAAAGGGAGATGTTATTTTCATTCAAGGCGATCAAGCTAAGTCAGCTTATTATGTAATTCGAGGAAAGATTGAAATTTTTAAAACTATGGATGGTAAGGAGTCTATTGTAGCGCATTTGGGAGCAGATGAAATATTTGGGGAAATGTCTCTGTTGCGCTTTGATGAATATACGCTTTCTGCCAGAGCATTGGAGGACACAGATGTTTATCTGATAACACCGGAAGTTTTACAAGCTCAAATCCGTGAGACGCACCCGCTTATAAAAGCTATATTGGATATGCTTTTAGATCGTATTAATGATACCAATAAAGTGCTTATTGATTTAGATAAAATAAATATGTCCTAGACTTTTTAAGAGTCTTTGATATTTTTACAAAAAGCCGACTCATTTTATATTTTAAAGATTAGGGAAGTATGTTCCGTAAAACAGTTTTACATGATACGCATGTCAATTTGAATGCGAAAATGGGTTTGTTTGCAGGCTATGATATGCCTCTTTATTACGATGAAGGCGTGATAAAAGAGCATCTTTGGGTACGTGAGAGTGCTGGATTATTTGATGTATCGCATATGGGTCAGATTATTATTGAAGGTGCTGGCTCGGCTGAATTTTTAGAGCGTATAACGCCTTCTGAATTTCAATCCAAGTCTAACGGTCGCGCTCAATATACTGTGCTTACAAATGAGCAGGGCGGTATTATTGATGATCTGATTATCACACGTATTGAAAATAGTAAGGTTTTTACAGATAGTGACGATAAATTTTTTATCGTTCTAAATGCCGGATGTAAGGAAAAAGATATAGAGTGGATTAAGTCACATATGCCTGAGACACTTTGTATGACTTGTTTAGAAGATCATGGTCTTATTGCCTTGCAAGGGTCTTTGGCTGTAAAGGCATTGGAAGAAACCATACAGTGTGATGTATCGGAATTGTCATATATGCATATGATGGTGGGTAAAAGTCCGTGTGGTGAAGAAATATTTATTAGCCGTTTAGGTTATACCGGAGAAGATGGATTTGAATTGAGCTTGCCAAATAAAATAGTTTCTAGTGTATGGGAAGGTTTTTTGAGGTGTGAGGGAGTTAAGCCGATTGGTCTTGCTGCTCGTGATTCTTTGCGGTTGGAGATGGGTTTTCCTCTTTACGGGCATGATATTGATGATACTACATCTCCGGTTGAAGCTGATTTGCAATGGATTATTAGCAAAAAAACGAAAATGTATTTTGGATATGATCGTATTCAAGGGGAATTGAGCGAGGGTTCTTCTCGTAAGCGAGTTGGTATTAAGCTTCTTGGTAAAGGCATTGCGCGAGATGGATATGAAATTCGCAGTAAGTCTGATGAAATTATTGGAAGCTTGACTAGCGGTGGTTTTTCTCCAAGCTTGAAAAGTTCTATAGGTCAGGGATATATTGATAGAGCTTATGCGAACATAGGAGAAAAAATATTTGTAAATGTGAGGGGAAGAAATATTGAAGCAGAAGTAACTAAAACGCCATTTGTCATGGCAAAAACAAAATCAATGAAGAAAAAATGAGATTTATAATAGTTTAACAAGAAAGGGTATTTAGATATGTCAGAAATAAAATTTACTAATGAACATGAGTGTATAAAAATAGATGGAGATGTTGCTTGGATTGGTATTACAAAATATGCACAAGAGGCTCTTGGAGATGTAGTTCATGTTGAGTTGCCGGAAGTTGGAAAGCAACTCAAGAAAGGGGATAATCTTGCTGTTGTAGAGTCTGTAAAGACTGCTGCTGAAGTTTATAGTCCGGTTGATGGTGAAATTATCGAGGCTAATGTTGATATGGAGAATAATCTGGAATTAGTTGCACAATTAGTTTCGGAAGGCGGGTGGATTGCCAAGATTAAAATCTCTGATGCTTCTCAGCTTGAAGGGCTGATGGATGAAGTTAAATATAATGAATACACGGAAAATTTGGATTAAAATATGCGTTATTTACCTCAAACTAAGAAATCTCGTAAAGAGATGCTTGAGGCTATTGGTGTTAGCAACGTTGATGAGTTATACAAAGACGTTCCCGAAAGTGCTTTCATAGACGGTTTCGCTGATCTTCCGCATCATAAGGGTGAGTTGGCTGTTGAACGGATTCTGACAAGTTATGCCAATGAAAATATATCAGCTACGAATGTACCGTTCTTTCTTGGTGCCGGAGCGTATTATCATCATATTCCTGCCAGTGTAGAGTATATTATCCAGCGTTCAGAGTATTTAACGGCTTATACACCGTATCAGCCTGAAATTGCACAAGGAACATTACAAGTTATCTTTGAGTATCAGACATTTATTGCTCAATTAACTGGTCAGGATGTTGCTAATGCTTCTTTGTATGATGGTGCAAGTTCTTGTGCTGAAGCAGCTCTTATGGCAATGCGTGTGACAAAGCGCAATAAAGTTGTGATTGGAAATGAGTTGCATCCTGATTATCGAGGAGTGCTTAAAAGCTATGTCGGGAATTTGGAAGATGCAAGTATTGAAGATGGTGAGCCGGATGAAAAAACAGCTTGTGTAATTATACAATCACCAGATTTTTATGGTCAGCCACATGGCTTTGAATATTGGCGCAAAAAATGTGATGAAACAGGAGCTTTGCTTGTTGTTGTCATTAACGAAATTGTTTCATTGGGGTTGCTGCCATCACCTGAAAGCGCAGATATTGTATGCGGTGAAGGGCAAAGCATTGGCTTGCCAATGAGTTATGGAGGGCCGCATTTAGGTTTCTTTGCCTGTAAGAAAAAGCTTATACGTCAAATGCCCGGGCGTTTATGTGGTATGACGAAGGATGCGGATGGTAAGCGGGGTTTTGTGCTTACGCTTTCTACTCGTGAGCAACATATTCGACGGGAAAAAGCGACTAGTAATATTTGCACAAATCAGGGACTTTGCGCTCTGGCATTTACTATACATATGAGCTTGCTTGGTGAAGATGGTTTTAAACGTCTTGCGAGGCTAAATCATGAGGCTGCGTGCAGGCTTGCAGATGCTCTTGAGGAAATAGATGGTGTGAAGTTGTTTACGGAACATTTCTTTAACGAGTTTGTAATTGAATTGCCGAAAGATGCAAAAGCTATTGTTGATGTTTTGGCTGAGAAATCTGTTATAGGCGGATATGCTCTGGATGGTAATCAGCTTTTAGTCTGTGCAACTGAGATGACAACGGATGAAGATATTAAAACCTTTGTGTCTGTTTTAACGGAGGTGTTGAAATGAGTAATGAATTAGAAATTACCCAAGATATTAATAATAAATTTACTGCACAGCAAGCGCGAGGATTAAATTATGAGGAAAATTTGCTCTGGGAGAAAGAGCGAAGCGATCATTCCGGTGTAGATTTACCTGTACCGGAAGGTAGTGCTGTTCGTACAGGTCTTCCGGAGCGCACAGAAGATATAGGATTACCGCAAGTGTCAGAGCCGCAGGTGGTTCGTCATTTCGTGAAAATGAGTACGTGGAATTATTCCATTGACCATGGATTTTTCCCTCTTGGCTCTTGCACAATGAAGCATAATCCACGTTTGAGTGAAAAACTGGCATGTCTTGCCGGTTTTGCACATATTCACCCGAAGCAGCCTGAATCTACTGTGCAGGGCGCGCTTAAGCTTATGTATGAATTGCAAAACTGGCTGGCTGAGCTTACTGCATTACCGGGAGTTTGCCTTGTACCTGCTGCCGGTGCTCAAGGTGAGCTTGCCGGAATGATGACTATTAAACGCGCTCATGAGCTGAATAATCAGAGTCAGCGTAAAATTGTACTTACACCGGATTCTTCTCACGGAACAAATCCTGCAACTGCTGTAATGTGTGGTTATGAGTTGCGGGTTATTTCAACTAAGGATACAGGGCGTATCTCTATTGAAGCATTTAAAGAAGCGTTATATGCAACCAGTGATGACGGTTCCGATATTGCGGGGATGATGGTAACTAATCCAAATACATGCGGGTTATTTGAGACTAATATTAAAGAACTTGCAGATTTATTGCATGAGGCCGGAGGATATTTTTATTGTGATGGAGCAAACTTTAATGCATTGGTTGGTAAAATTCGTCCCGGAGATTTCGGGGTAGATGTAATGCATGTAAATTTGCATAAAACATTTTCTACTCCTCATGGTGGCGGGGGGCCGGGCTCAGGGCCGATCTGTACAACAGTTAAACTTGCTCCATATATGCCGGTGCCGGTTGTAGGTATGAAAAACGATACGTATTGTTTGCAATGGGAGGAGGATCGTCCTGAAACGCTTGGACGTCTTAAGGGTTTTAATGGTCAGTTTGCTATTCATGTGCGTGCGCTTAGCTATATGATGAGTTGTGGAGCAAATGGATTAAAGCAAGTTGCTGAAGATGCTGTTCTTTCTGCCAATTATATATTTAGTCAGCTTAAAGATGATTTTCACGCGCCGTACGATGCACCTTGTATGCACGAATGTATAATTACTGATAAAATTCAAAAGGATACCGGAGTAACCACAATTGATTTTGCAAAAGCCTTATGTGAATATGGTTTTCATCCTATGACGGTATATTTTCCGATTGTTTTGTCCGGTACAATGCTTATTGAACCGACCGAGACGGAAAGTAAAGAATCTATTGACCGTTTTATTACGGTGATGAAAAAATTTGCCGAGGATATTAAATCCGGTGATACGGAAAAATTTCATTCCTTTCCATTATCAACGCCGCGTAAACGTCTAGATGAGGTTATAGCTGCCCGTAATCCTGTTTTAAGATGGTCGTGTAATTAGGAAGCTGTGTTTTTTGGAAAAGATTTTTCTGGATTTAAGTGATTGTTTGGTGTATCTACAGTGTCATCCCCTGACAATATAGTTTTTTATTAAGTGCTTTTGAAAGCACCTTGCAAGAGAAATTATTTGTTAGAGGAGATTGGAAATAAAGGAAATTATAATGGCTAAAACAAGTCCGATAGATTATATCCGTCAAGTTCGATCTGAAATGAAAAAGGTTTCTTGGCCTTCGCGTAAGGAAACGACTGTGAGTACGATTGCCGTATTTATTATGGTGGTTTTAGCTGCATTGTTTTTATATGCATCCGATCAGGTTATTTCTTTTGTTATCCGCCTGATTATGGGCTTTGGATTATAGAATTAAGTTATTAGATAAGTTATTAGAAGAGAAAGAAAATATCATGTCCGTAGCAACAAAATGGTATGTTTTGCATGTTTACTCAGGATTTGAAGCCAAGGTAGCTGAAGTTATTAAGGAAAAAGCAAGAAAGCTTGGGCTTGAAGAACAAGTTGAGGAAATTCTTGTTCCAACTGAGGAAGTAGTCGAGGTTCGTCGTGGTCAGCGTGTTAATTCTGAGCGAAAGTTTTTCCCGGGTTATGTTCTGGCGAAGCTGGATCTTGATGATAATGTTTGGCACTTGATTAAGGATACACCGAAGGTTAGTGGCTTTTTGGGTACTGGAGGTAATCGTCCAATTCCTATTTCGGAAAAAGAAGCACAGCGGATATTACAGCAAGTGCAAGAGGGAATTGATCGTCCACGTCCATCTGTTGTTTATGATATTGGTGAAGAAGTTAAGGTTGTTGATGGTCCATTTGCATCATTTAACGGTAATGTTGAAGATGTTGATGAGGAGAAAGCTAAACTAAAAGTTTCAGTTTCTATTTTTGGGCGGGCAACGCCTGTTGAGTTGGAATATTCTCAGGTAGAGAAGATTTAGTAACTATACTATAAATAAATCTTGATTTTTAAGGCGTGGCTGTATAAGTTCCGCCACAATACTGTTTGTGGGAGGTTTTCCGGCGTTAAGACCATGCCAGAGCCAAACCACGAAACTCTTTGCAATAAAGGAGAAATACAATGGCAAAGAAAGTCTCGGGTTTTATTAATCTGACAATACTGGGTGGCTCAGCCAACCCATCTCCGCCGGTAGGCCCTGCTTTGGGTCAGCATGGCGTTAATATCATGGAATTTTGTAAGGCGTTTAACGCGAAAACTGAAGACAGCAAAGGGATTCCAATTCCGGTTGTTATAACAGTTTTTGAAGATCGTTCTTTTGAGTTTATCACGAAAAAACCACCTGCTAGCTATTTTATCAAAAAAGCTGCAAAGCTGAAAAAGGGCTCTGGTGAGCCTGGTAGAACTGTTGCCGGTCAGGTTAGAAAATCTCAAATCAAGCAAATTGCTGAAGAAAAGATGGAAGATCTAAACGCTAATGATATTGATGCAGCAATGTTGATTATTGAAGGCTCAGCCCGTTCTATGGGCATTGAAGTCGTGGAAGGGTAGTTATGAGTAAAAAAATGAAAGCCGCTTTGGAGAAGGTTAATCGTGAGCAGTTTTATGCTTTAACGGAAGCTGTGAAGATTCTTAAAGAAAATGCAAAAGCCCGCAATTTTGATGAAACTATTGAAGTTGCAATGAACCTGAATATTGATCCAAAACATGCCGATCAGTCTGTGCGTGGAATGGTTAGTTTGCCAAATGGTACAGGAGCAACGGTTGTGGTTGCTGTGTTTGCCCGTGATGCAAAGGCAGAAGAAGCAAAAGCTGCCGGTGCTGATTTTGTTGGAGCTGAAGATCTCGCCGATGATATTAAGTCGGGTAAGATAAATTTTGATCGTTGTATTGCCACACCGGATATGATGCCGGTTGTTGGTAAGCTTGGTAAGGTCTTAGGCCCTAAGGGTCTGATGCCAAATCCAAAGCTTGGTACGGTAACGCCTGATGTGAAAAAAGCTGTTAGTGATGCAAAGGGCGGAGCTATTGAGTTTCGTGCTGAGAAAACCGGAATTGTTCATGCCGGTGTTGGTAAAGCTTCTTTTGATGATAAGAAAATTATTGAAAATGTACAGGCACTTGTTAATGCTATTCAAAAGGCCAGACCATCAGGAGCTAAAGGAACATATGTTGAGAAAATCTCGATTACCTCAACAATGGGTCCGGGTATTAAGTTGGATATAGGTCAGATTGCAGCTTAATTATTAAATTAATGCTTGACTGTGGGGGTTGATTCTCATATAAGGCTCTCAGATTATATAAACCTGATCCAAGACCGCAGGAGCCAAGAGGCTTAATAAACCTGCATAGACTAGGAAAAGATGCCCGAAGCATTGAGTAGGGTAGATTTTTGTTTTGGATAGGGGGGTGAGCTTTAGAGCTCATCTTTTTTTTGTGGATTAAATAGCTCTTTTAAAGGAGAAAATGCGATGGGTATTAGCCGCGCACAAAAAGAAACAGAAATTCAGGATATGAATGCTCGTTTTGAGAATGATGAGCTTATTGTTGTTACACATTATTCTGGATTGACAGTTAAGGAAATGTCTGAGCTGCGTGCCGGGCTTCGTGAAGCGGGTGCGTGTTTTAAGGTTACTAAAAATTCACTGGCTAAAATTGCAATTAAGGGTACAAAATTTGAAGCTGTATCTGATTTGTTTACAGGCCCTACAGGAATGGCATCTTCTCAGGATTCTGTTGCTGCTGCAAAGGGTGCGTATAACTTTGCTAAAAAGAATGACAATCTGATTATTCTTGGCGGTGCGTTAGGTAATAAAGTTTTAGATGTGGCAGAAATTGAGCAACTTGCAAAACTGCCATCTCTGGATGAAATTCGTTCTAAGCTTGTGGGATTGTTACAAGCACCTGCTACGAAGATGGTTGGTGTATTGCAAGCTCCTGCGCGTGATTTGGTTGGTGTGACTAGGGCTTATGGTGAAAAGAGCGAATAAGGTTTTTTGGTTTTTAAAAATTTAGCATATACAAAAGGAGAAAAGTAGTATGGCTGCAAATCTGGAAAAATTGGTTGATGATCTCTCAAAATTGAGTGTTATTGAAGCCGCAGAACTTTCAACTGTTCTTGAAGAAAAGTGGGGCGTAACTGCTGCTGTAGCTGCACCTGTTGCAGTTGTTGCTGCCGGCGGTGATGATGCTGCTGAAGAGAAAACAGAATTCGATGTTGTAATTGAAGCTACCGGCGGCAATAAAATTTCTGTGATTAAAGAAGTACGTACGATTACCGGTCTTGGTTTGAAAGAAGCCAAGGCAATGGCTGAAAAAGCTGGTGCTGTCGTTAAAGAAGGCGTAGCTAAAGAAGAAGCTGAAGAAATTAAGAAAAAGCTTGAAGAAGCCGGCGCTACAGTCGTTCTTAAGTAAGCTGTCATTATTAGTATTAGTATTTCCCGTAAATTCCATAATTTTATGGTTAATGCGGGAGGTGCTTTTTCGTGTCTCAAGGTGGTTGACATTAACTACTTGGTAGGCCATAAAACGAGCAAAGTTTTCGAAGATAGATGTGATTGCCATATTTAGACAAGTTCAGGGTTTCGCTTAGCGGACAACGATAAACACCATTTCAGCCTTCAAAATTAGTTGAAGGATGTGAGTGGTGTTCGTGCTTTTGGAAATATTGATTTTTTAAAAGCAGTAAATATACAGGGAATATATCGTCGATAGACGTTTGAAAAGATAGGATTGATTATGAGTGCAGTAAAAGCAACACAAACAAAAGCAGAGCAAATCCCACCAGCAAATAGTATAGAAAGTTTTACAGGTCGTAAGCGCGTTCGTAGAAGCTATGGTCGTGAAGAAATCGCTAAAATGCCTAACTTAATTGAAGTTCAGCGACATTCATATGAGCAATTTCAACAGAAAGATATACCTGCTGAAAAGCGTGAAATGCAAGGACTTGAAGAAGTGTTTTCTTCAGTGTTTCCAATAAAGGATTTTTCTGATCGCGCAGAGATTGATTTTGTTAAGTACGAATTTGAAGAGCCTAAATATGATGTTGAGGAATGTCAGCAGCGAGGAATGACCTATGCAGCGCCTTTGAGAGTGACTTTACGCCTTTCTGTTTTTGATGTTGATGAGGATACGGGTCTGCGCTCAATTCGTGACATTAAAGAGCAAGATGTTTATATGGTTGATCTGCCAATGATGACAGGTAATGGTACATTTGTTGTTAATGGTACTGAGCGCGTAATAGTATCACAAATGCATCGTAGTCCCGGTGTTTTCTTTGACCATGATAATGGTAAAACACATGTTTCCGGTAAGTATTTATTTTCTGCCCGTGTAATTCCTTATCGTGGTTCATGGCTCGATTTTGAGTTTGATGCTAAAGATTTGATGTATGTGCGTATAGATCGTCGACGTAAATTGCCTGTAACAACATTATTGCGCGCTTTGGATTCTACGGATACGGAAGTGTATCGTAAGGAATGTGATGAGCAGGATATAGATGTTGATCCTATGATGATTCAAGGTATGTCAAATGAAGAAATTCTTGAAACATTTTATGACAGCATTAATTATAAGAAAGATAAAAAGGGCTGGAAAACAGCTTTTGATGGTGAGCGTTTGCGCGGTGTAAAATTATTGTCAGATCTTGTTGATGCCAAAACAGGGAAGATCATTGTTGAAGAAGGAACTAAGATCACACCTCGTAAGGCTAAAAAGTTAATTGAAGATGGTCTGAAAGATATTTTAGTTCAAGATGAGCAATTGTTGGGTCAATATTTGGCATCAGATATTTTTGACGCTGAAACTGGACAAATTCTTTTAGAGGCCGGACATGAATTGATTGAAGAAGACCTTGTTGCGCTTGAAGAAGCAAAGGTTAATGATGTTCCATTATTAGCAATAGATCATCTAAATGTTGGTGCATATATTCGAAATACTATGTCGGCTGATAAATGTGATACGCGTGAAGAGGCGTTGATTGATATTTATCGCGTTATGCGTCCGGGTGAACCGCCAACGGTTGATTCTGCTTATACTTTGTTTAATTCGCTCTTTTTTGATCCTGAGCGTTACGATCTTTCTCCAGTCGGTCGTGTAAAAATGAATGCACGTTTAGAACTGGATGCTGATGATCAGTTCCGTGTGCTTTGTAAGGATGATATACTGGCGATCTTAAAATATTTGCATGGCTTGAAAGACGGTCAAGGCGAGGTTGATGATATTGATAACCTTGGTAATCGTCGTGTGCGTTCTGTTGGTGAGCTAATGGAAAATCAAATGCGCGTTGGTTTGCTTCGTATGGAACGAGCTATTCGTGAGCGTATGAGTTCTGTTGAAATTGATACATTCATGCCGCATGATTTGATTAACTCCAAGCCTGCACAGGCTGCTGTACGTGAGTTTTTTGGTTCATCACAGTTATCACAGTTTATGGATCAGACAAATCCGCTTTCCGAGATTACGCATAAACGTAGACTTTCAGCACTTGGCCCCGGAGGTTTAACTCGTGAGCGTGCAGGTTTTGAAGTGCGTGATGTGCATCCGACTCATTATGGTAGAATATGCCCGATTGAAACGCCTGAAGGGCCAAATATTGGATTAATTAATTCATTGGCTACTTTCGCACGTGTGAATCAGTATGGTTTCATTGAAAGTCCATATCGTAAGGTTGATAACGGAAATGTAACTGATGAAGTTGTTTACATGTCTGCTATGGAAGAGGCGCGTTATACAATTGCGCAAGCAAACGCTGAGCTAGATGGTAAAGGTAAGTTTGTAAATGATTTGGTGTCTTGTCGTCAGGCGGGTGAAAACTTGATGTCCAGTCCGGATCAGATTGAATATATGGATGTTTCACCAAAGCAGATTGTTTCTGTTGCGGCATCTCTTATTCCGTTTCTTGAAAATGATGATGCTAACCGTGCATTGATGGGTTCTAATATGATGCGTCAAGCTGTGCCTTTGCTTTGTGTTGATGCACCGCTTGTTGGTACAGGTATGGAAGCAACTGTTGCTCGTGATTCCGGTGCGGCTGTGTCTGCGCGTAGAGGAGGAATTATAACAAAAGTTGATGCTATGCGTATTGTTGTTCAAGCAACAGAGGATCTTCATTCTGGAGAGCCGGTTGTAGATATTTACAAATTATCTAAGTTTCAACGCTCGAACCAAAATACATGCATTAATCAAAAGCCTCTTGTTAAGGTCGGAGATAAGGTAAGAATCGGTGATATTATTGCCGATGGCCCTTCTACAGAATTTGGTGAATTAGCTTTAGGTCGTAATATTCTTGTGGCGTTCATGCCGTGGAATGGTTACAATTTTGAGGATTCTATTCTGATTTCAGAGCGTATTGTACGTGATGATGTGTATACATCCATACATCTTGAAGAATTTGAGGTTATGGCTCGTGATACGAAATTAGGCACAGAAGAAATCACTAGAGATATTCCAAATGTCGGCGAAGAAGCTATGAAGCATCTCGATGAGGCCGGTATTGTGCATATTGGTGCAGAAGTCGGCCCCGGTGATATTCTCGTTGGAAAGGTAACACCGAAAGGTGAATCACCAATGACACCGGAAGAAAAATTGCTTCGTGCAATTTTTGGCGAGAAGGCGGCTGATGTTAAAGATACATCATTGCGCTTATCACCGGGTGCAACCGGTACTGTTGTTGAAGTTCGTGTGTTTAACCGTCGTGGTGTTGATAAAGACGCACGTGCAATGGTTATTGAACAACAGGAAATAGAGCGTTTGGCTAAAGACCGTGATGATGAACGTAAAATTCTGGAAGATGGTTTTTATGATAGATTGAAGGAAATTCTTACTGATAATACGATTGTGTCTGTTCCCAAGGATGTTGATCTTAAGAAGGGAGCAAAGCTTAGTGCTGATGATATAGATGGTATAGAAAAGCGTGGTTTGTGGCGTCAGATTGCAATCGAAAATGAAAAGCTCATGGATGAGATTGAATCCATGTCTGAAATATTTGATGATGCTGTCGATAACATTAAAGAGCGTTTTGAAAATAAGGTTGAGAAGCTTCAGCGTGGTGATGAATTGATGCCTGGCGTTATGAAGATGGTTAAGGTTTTTGTAGCTGTTAAACGTAAAATGGCACCCGGTGACAAAATGGCAGGCCGTCATGGTAATAAAGGTGTGGTGTCTAAGATTATGCCTATGGAGGATATGCCTCATCTGGAAGATGGAACACCTGTTGATCTCGTGCTAAATCCTCTTGGTGTGCCTTCTAGAATGAATATAGGACAGATTCTTGAAGTTCATCTTGGATGGGCAGCCGCAAATCTTGGTAGTCAGATTGGTGATATAATTGATAGCTTTGAAAGTAAAAAAAGGATGTCAGTTGACGAGAAAGAGAAGCTGGATTCTAAGCTCAAGGATGCCTACGGTGAGCGTGAGTATGAAGAAAAAATAACAAAACTTGATGATGATCAAGTTCTGGAGATGGCAAATAATATACGTGGTGGAGTGCCGATGGCGACTCCTGTCTTTGATGGTGCGCATGAAGAAGATGTTTCTCTTTTACTTGAAAAAGCAGGATTGGATACATCCGGACAAATGCGATTGATTGATGGTCGTACAGGTGAGTATTTTCATCGTAGTGTGACAGTTGGTTATATGTATATGCTTAAACTGCATCATCTTGTTGATGATAAGATTCATGCGCGTTCAATTGGTCCGTATTCGCTGGTAACGCAACAACCTCTGGGTGGTAAGGCTCAGTTTGGCGGTCAACGCTTTGGTGAAATGGAAGTGTGGGCGCTTCAGGCTTATGGAGCTGCATATACGCTTCAAGAAATGCTCACGGTTAAATCC
The DNA here is from genome assembly GCA_023140215.1 of Alphaproteobacteria bacterium. Classification (GTDB taxonomy): domain Bacteria; phylum Pseudomonadota; class Alphaproteobacteria; order Micavibrionales; family Micavibrionaceae; genus JAJRYK01. Next base: position 5,834 of record JAGLMC010000069.1, on the reverse strand, counting down.
GATGATGTAGCTGGACGTTCTAAAGTGTATGAAAGTATCGTACGCGGTGAGAACAATTTTGAGATTGGTATTCCGGAGTCCTTTAATGTTCTTGTTAAAGAGCTAAAAGCACTTGGATTGAATGTTAATATGATACAAAGCAGCAGTTCTTAAATTTGGTGCAATGATAAAAAAAGATTTAGATTTAAAGGGACTTTAAAAATGAATGAATTGATGAACCTATTTGGTACACCTACAGGGCCACAAAGTTTTGATAGCATCCGTATATCAATTGCATCACCAGAGCAAATACGAAGCTGGTCATTTGGTGAGGTTAAGAAGCCTGAAACTATTAATTACCGTACATTTAAGCCGGAAAAAGATGGCTTGTTTTGCGCACGTATTTTTGGCCCTGTGAAGGATTATGAATGTTTGTGTGGTAAATATAAGCGCATGAAATATAAGGGTATTATTTGTGAAAAATGTGGTGTTGAAGTGACACTTACAAAGGTTCGCCGTGAGCGTATGGGTCATATTGATCTTGCTTCTCCTGTTGCTCATATTTGGTTCTTGAAATCTCTTCCTTCACGAATTGGCCTGATTATGAACATGACGCTCAAGGAACTTGAACGTGTTTTGTATTTTGAGAATTTTATCGTTATTGAGCCGGGCATGACACCGCTTAAGCAGTTCCAGCTTCTTAATGAAGAAGAATATTATGCTGCGCAAGACGAGTACGGGGATGAGTCTTTCCGTGCGAGTATTGGTGCTGAGGCTATGAAAGAGATTTTAATCGATTTGGATATGGAAGAAGAGCGTATGCAGGTTGAAGAAGATCTGCGGGAAACCGGATCAGAGGCCAAGCGTAAAAAACTTGTTAAACGTTTAAAGCTTTTGGATGCTTTTATTGAATCCGGAACACGTCCGGAGTGGATGATTTTGGATATTGTGCCTGTTTTACCGCCGGAGCTACGTCCTTTAGTTCCTTTGGATGGTGGCCGTTTTGCTACATCTGATCTGAATGATCTTTACCGTCGTGTGATTAACCGTAATAATCGTTTGAAGCGTCTTATTGAGCTACGCGCACCGGATATTATTGTTCGTAATGAAAAGAGAATGTTGCAGGAATCTGTTGATGCTCTATTTGATAATGGCCGCAGAGGTCGTGTTATTACCGGTGCAAACAAGCGTCCGCTTAAATCTCTTTCTGATATGTTGAAAGGTAAGCAGGGTCGTTTCCGTCAGAATCTTCTTGGTAAGCGTGTTGATTATTCCGGTCGTTCCGTAATTGTGGTTGGCCCTGAATTAAAGTTGCATCAATGCGGTATTCCAAAGAAAATGGCGCTTGAGCTTTTTAAGCCGTTCATTTATCACAAGCTTGAAATCTATGGTATGGCCTCTACTGTTAAAGCTGCTAAACGCATGGTTGAAAAAGAGCGTCCGGAAGTGTGGGATATTCTTGAAGAGGTTATCCGTGAGCATCCGGTTATGCTTAACCGCGCACCTACATTGCATCGTCTTGGCATTCAGGCGTTTGAACCTGTGCTGATTGAAGGAAAAGCTATACAGCTTCATCCTCTTGTGTGTACTGCATTTAATGCTGATTTTGATGGAGATCAGATGGCTGTTCATGTGCCGTTATCAATAGAAGCACAGCTTGAAGCGCGTTGTTTGATGATGGCAACAAACAATATTTTATCTCCTGCAAATGGTAAGCCGATTATTGTGCCGTCTCAGGATATTATTCTGGGTCTGTATTATATGTCTTTGGAGCTGGATGGTCAGCTTGGTGAGGGTATGATTTTTCGTGGTGTTGGTGAAATTACACATGCATTGACAGAAAATGTTGTATCTCTTCATGCAAAGATTAAGTGTCGTTATAAAACTGTTGATGTAGATGGTAATGAAATTATGGAGCTGGTAGAATCTACTCCCGGTCGTATGTTGGTTTCAGAACTGTTTCCTAGACATTTTGAAGTTCCGTTTTCATTGATTAATCAAACATTGACTAAGAAAGAAATCACTAATGTGATTGATACGGTCTACCGTTATTGTGGACAAAAAGACACTGTAATTTTCTGTGATCGTATGATGAAACTTGGTTTCCGCTATGCATGTATTTCCGGCATATCTATTGGTAAGGATGATCTTATAATTCCAGACTTAAAGAAAAGCTTGGTTGGTACGGCTAATGATAAAGTGGCAGAATTTGAGCAACAATATCAAGATGGTTTGATTACCAAAGGTGAGAAATATAACAAGGTTATTGATATTTGGTCAAAATGTACAGATGACGTTGCCGATGCTATGATGGGACATATTTCCAATATAGATGATGGTAATCTCAATGCTGTTTACATTATGGCTCATTCTGGAGCTAGGGGATCTCCTGCACAGATAAGACAGTTAGCAGGTATGCGCGGTTTGATGGCTAAACCGTCTGGAGAGATTATTGAAACACCGATTATTTCTAACTTTAAAGAAGGTCTTTCTGTGTTGGAATATTTCAATTCAACGCATGGAGCCCGTAAGGGATTGGCTGATACGGCTCTGAAAACAGCGAACTCCGGTTATTTGACTCGTCGTCTTGTTGATGTTGCGCAGGATGCAATTATCACAGAGCGTGATTGTGGTACAAAAAATGGTGTGTCCATGCGTGCTGTAATGAATGGAGCAGATGTGGTTGTTTCTTTGGCTGAGCGTATTCTTGGGCGCGCTGCTGCTGTGGACATTAAAAATCCTCTTTCCGGTAAAATTATCGTAAAAGCTGCAACTATTATTGATGAGGTTACTTCAGAGCAGATCGAGACTGCCGGTGTTGATGAAGTGTTGGTTCGCTCTGTTTTAACCTGTGAAGGTGAAAAGAATGGCGTTTGCGGTACATGTTATGGGCGTGATCTGGCTCGTGGTACGGAAGTTAATATTGGTGAGGCTGTTGGTGTTATTGCAGCACAATCAATTGGTGAGCCGGGCACTCAGCTGACTATGCGTACATTCCATATTGGTGGTGCTGCTCAAAAAGGTGTGGAGCGCTCATATGTTGAGGCTGGTTTTGATGCAACAGCAGATATTTTACATGAAAATGTTGTTAAGAATTCTGAAAAAGTAGCTATTGTTATGGGGCGGAATACGGAAATTCTTTTGAAAGATAAGAATGGTTCTGAGAAAGCATCATACCGTATTCCTTACGGTTCACGTCTTTTGGTGAGTAATGGTGATAATGTTAAGGCCGGTGACAAGATGGCAGAATGGGATCCTTATACATTGCCTGTAATTACTGAGAAAGATGGTGTTGCGCATTATTTTGACTTAGTTGAAGGTGTTTCTGTTGTAGATGATGTTGATGAAGCAACAGGTATTTCTTCCAAGAAAATTATTGACTGGCATTCACAGCCTAAGGGCAGTGATTTGAAGCCAAGGATTTCTTTGCTTGATAAGAAGGGAAATATTATCAAGCTTCCAAATGGACTTCCTGCAAATTATTATTTATCTGCCGGGACTATTCTTTCTGCGGATGATGAGCAAGAGGTTAAAGCTGGTGATGTTATCGCTCGTATTCCACGCGAAACATCAAAAACCCGTGATATTACCGGTGGTTTGCCACGTGTGGCGGAATTGTTTGAAGCAAGACGTCCAAAAGACTTTGCCGTGATTTCTGAAATTGACGGATATATTGAGTTTGGTAAAGATTATAAATCAAAGCGCCGTATTCATGTGAAGCCGGCTAATGCTGATGAGGAAATGGCTGAATATCTCGTGCCAAAGGGACGTCATTTGGCTGTTCAGGAGGGTGATTTTGTGCGTAAAGGTGATCCTATCCTTGATGGGGCATTAGTTCCGCATGATATTCTGGATGTTATGGGCGTTGAGGCTTTGGCTAGTTATTTAACACAAGAAGTTCAGGATGTTTATCGTCTTCAAGGCGTGAAGATTAACGATAAGCATATTGAGGTGATTGTACGTCAAATGATGCAGAAAATTGAAATTCATGAGCCGGGTGATAGCACTTATCTCGTTGGTGAGCTTGAGGATCGTGAAGAGTTTGCTGTAGTTGTAGAACAATATAAAGCTGATGGTAAGCGTCCACCTGAGGGTAAGCCTGTTCTTCAGGGTATTACAAAAGCCTCTCTGCAAACGCGCAGTTTTATTTCCGCAGCCAGTTTCCAAGAAACAACGCGGGTTTTAACTGAAGCAGCCGTTCAAGGAAAAGTTGACCGTTTGCATGGTTTGAAAGAAAATGTGATCGTTGGACGTTTGATTCCGGCTGGAACAGGTGCTCATGTGGCTAGTATCAAGCAGGTTGCTGCTGATCGTGATAGCATTATTATTGAAGAACAGCGCGTGCAGCAGGCTTTAGAAGAGGCGAAAGTGGCCGAGGCTGAAGCAATAGCGGAGAAAGAGAAAGAGGCTCTGGTTATTGCAGAGGCTGATGGGAAGCAGATTTCTGGAGATGATAAGGAAGTGGCTGTAAGTTAATTGTTTAGCTCTTCTATTTCCTGTAGTGGATTAAACAGCTAAGTGACTATGTAATATGATTCTTCGGTAATCATAGGAGAGTTTTTATGCATCAATATCTTGATCTTATGCGCCATGTTTTGGAAAATGGTAGCATTAAGGAAGATCGTACAGGTACGGGCACGCGCAGTGTATTTGGTTATCAAATGCGATTTGATTTAACTAAGGGTTTTCCGCTTGTTACTACAAAGAAATGTCATCTAAAATCTATCATTCATGAATTGCTCTGGTTCATTGCCGGAGATACTAATATTAAATACCTCAAGGATAATGGTGTTAAAATTTGGGATGAGTGGGCAGATAAGAATGGAGATCTTGGCTCTATTTATGGTGAACAGTGGCGTAGTTGGAAAACAGCAGATGGACGGGAAATAGATCAGCTTTCAAATGTTATAGAACAGATTAAAAATAATCCGGATAGTCGGCGGCTTCTGGTTGTGGCTTTTAATCCCGGTGTAATTGAGCAAATGGCTTTGCCACCATGTCATGCATTTTTTCAGTTTTATGTAGTAAATGGCAAGCTTTCGTGTCAGCTTTATCAGCGAAGTGCTGATATTTTTCTCGGCGTTCCGTTTAATATTGCCTCTTATGCTCTTCTTACCATGATGATCGCTCAAGTATGTGAATTAGAACTTGGTGAGTTTATTCATAGTTTTGGAGATGCACATCTTTATTCTAATCATATTGAGCAAACGAAAGAACAACTAACGCGCATACCAAAAAAACTACCAAAGATGTTACTAAACCCGAATATAAGAAATATTTTTGATTTTAAATATGAAGACTTTGATTTGATTAATTATGACGCTCATCCTCATATTAAAGGAGCGATTGCAGTTTAGAGATTTAGCCATTCTTTGCGATGCATAAAAGCTCGTACACCTGCTTGTTGTGTATCGTTAAATATATCCTGCTTTCCAATGGAAATATAACAACTCTCTATTAGCTTAAAACCAAACGATAGATCAAATAATTCATGTAGATATGTTTCGATAAGATCAATATGTTCTCGATCTTCCCATTTTTTTATAGCGGAATGAATAACCGCATAATCAATAATATTTTCCTGATTAATTTCACGCAAATACGATGGATTTGTAAAAAGCTCAACGCTCACTAACAATGATTGAGGCTTCACTCGTTCAAAGTCCAGCAAACCAATGCGGACATTAACCCGCATATCTTTAATAAAAATTGAAATATTGCTTTCTTTGTTCATGAAGCTTTCTTATATATGAATTATGAAATTTGTAAAACTTTCTTCCATCGTAGCCGTTTCCGAGAACTATGTTATAGGTAAAAATAATGAGCTTCTCTGGCATATATCTGAAGATTTTAAA
>JAGLMC010000068.1 GCA_023140215.1 Alphaproteobacteria bacterium | reverse complement strand
ATATGCTGGGTCAATTTTAGGTGCGCATTTACCCATCTAATGGGTCAATATTGCATGCGCGTTAACATATACCGGGTTCAACCGAAAGCTTTCGTCCCGGCGGGGACAAAACGTAGTCTCACGCTTTCATTTACAAGACTACAAACTGAATTTTTCTATCTTTTTTTACGCATATATGGCTCTTTCTCCTGTTGCAGGGTTAAAGCAGAACAACTCGCCTGTTTGCAGCATCTGATGCATAATGACAGCTAGTTTATGGCCGGAAGCCCCATATCAGTTAATCCGTGCCAATGCCATGTTGAAAGATGGCCGCTCTCAAGACCTATCTTTTTAACATTTGGCGCATGTTCCTTAACGGTTTTACCTATTGCTTCTGGTGTTGAGGCGCAATGACCTTCCCAAAGTTTATTGCCATCACGGTCAACAACACAAATATGCGTTTCATCTTGAGAAACATCCAATCCTACATATTGATCCATTTTTTTATCTCCATTTATTCTCTAATAGGTTGTTTAAATTAACAATATACCATCCCGAAGGGGCGATGAATTGTCATACTTCGTACCTATTAAGCTAAATGTGATAATGTATCTTACGGAAAGTATTGTTATTTTATCTTATACAAGTCTTCTTTAAGTCGTACAGGAATATCCATAGTTTCATGAAGAATACTCATTATACCAATTTTTTTATTTAAAAATTCACGAAAATATATGAAATGATATTCGTATTTATTAAAATATATCTGAACATCTAAATCTTCAGGAATCACCCATTTTTGAGGCAGCGATTTCCAAATAATTTCTTTATCTGATAATTCTTGTAAATAGGTATGCAAGCCAATCATATATTTTTCAGCTTGACGTGCACCATGTGTATCTTCGCTATATGCCCATATTTTATCTAGCTCATTATTAGCAGACGGAAAAAAGATATATTCACCCACGTTTATAAGCCTTTATTTCTATTAATAACATCTTGGGCAGATACAGATATATAAACACTTTCATCTGCTCGCAAGGCTGGCTCTAAATGCTTTTTTAACCAATCCCATGACTCAGTACGGGTTTTTAAATCACGGCGAATAAGTGCACGAATATACTCGCTAGCATTTTCATACAGACCGTCCTTTCCTATTTGCTGCTGTAAGTGAGCTTGCAATTCTCCACGAACGCGCACGTTTAAATTTTCAGAAATCATTCTTATGCACTCCTAAATTATTATATCCTGCTAACATTATGACATAGTAAAGAAATAATGCAATATATTTTACAGGGTCAGGCATTGACGTTTGCAAAGTCATAGCTTCCCATCCGACACGGTTATGTTATGATGTCTCCGAAGTCTTCAACTTTAATCCCGTGGTCATAGCTTCCCATCCGACACGGTTATGTTATGATAAAAAGGCGTCTGTGGCTTCGCTGTGAAGAGTCATAGCTTCCCATCCGACACGGTTATGTTATGATGTTTGCTAGGCACATTTGGACTAGGAGACCGTCATAGCTTCCCATCCGACACGGTTATGTTATGATCAAATTAAAGGGATAAAAGATAATGAGCACTGTCATAGCTTCCCATCCGACACGGTTATGTTATGATGCATATCAATTACTGGTGATCAGTTCATAGGTCATAGCTTCCCATCCGACACGGTTATGTTATGATTAACCCCCACTGTTCCTGCACTTGAGTTCAGTCATAGCTTCCCATCCGACACGGTTATGTTATGATGCTTAATATGGTAATACGTTGAAATATATAGATAAAGATCGAATGGCTTTAAAATAAAACGAGCTGTTCGGTCTTTGTTTCTTCATTATTTTTCTTTGTTCCAACAAGAATTTTTGTCCGTTCATACTGTTTATCTGTTATCTGCATCGCACGGATAGCGCCCTTTTCGGGCAAAACCGACTGCAATCGCTGCATATGTTTATCGATTCGATCTTTACCATTACAGATTCGCGCATATACAGAGAATTGTATCATCATATAGCCATCTTTCAAAAGAAAATTACGAAAACGGGTTGCTGCTCGGCGTTCAGGCTTGGTCTTAGTTGGTAAATCAAAAAATACAAATAGCCACATAAATTTATCCTTTTTTGCGGTCATCTCGCACTCTTATTAATTTTTATTTCAGGTAAGAGTAAAAGTGCAGGGCTTTTTCCTTTAATGGCATTTACGAGGCTAGCCGCTAATTTATCGCAAGCATTTGTAATTGTGTGAGTTCCGCCATCAATCAAACAGGTGACGTTACCTATATTTGCTAGCTCTTGCCGTATCTCAATAGAAAGCTGATTATTGTCTGGGTTAATCTTACCCGTAGTTTTTAAATCACAAACCATAATATCTACGAATGGTCTAAAAACCTCCATCATGTCATCGGTGAGATTAAAAGCATTAAGCTCATTACAATGATGAATACCAAATGTAGGAAGAAGCCCATAAGAGACTTGCGAACGTGCAACAAAAGCGCGCAGTACGGTATAGCCATAGTTTAGTGCTGCGTTTGTACTATCACCCTCCCCACGCCTGAAATCATCTCCCATCAAACGCTTCCAATAAGCACGTGCCGCTTGAGCCTCTATATTTTGGGGATCACCAGAATTAACCCTACTCACTAAGGCATGAAGCCGTTTTGTCTCATCTTTCCCTACTATTTTTTCAAGACATCTCGCTTGATTAGTGATTTTACACTTAACCACACGTTGCCATAGGCGTTTTTTTAAGCTTTGCGACCATGATATTTGAAGATGAGCAATTCGACTTTGTCTTGAATGAGGCTGAAATGGTAATAAAACACCATTTGGCATATGTTTATCATCGCAGGTTATAACTGCCACCCCCCGCTCCTGACAGGCAGAGAGAATAGTTGAGGATAATGTGATTTGTGGAGATTCTAGAATCAGGGCAGTAATATCCTCTATCGGCAAGGTATAAACTCCACCATCATTATCAAGATGCAGCTGCCCCCGTTTCAAGCTGAGCTTTGCTGGGTTTTGAATCATCACACTGCGCCACGCCAAGTCTTTTTTCCTTTTTTATTCTGCTTTGGTTGCCAAAATAATCTACAGAATACTTCTCAAAGGATAATAAGTTCTTAACTCCCACGCTTTCTTTCATGCCCTTTTTACCAAAGTCAGGATCATTATCATGTGCTTTTATATTTATGCCCCCTATTGCTCGGTTTGTACTATTGTAATACCCCCAATATTCTTCTTTTTTACTTTTTATTTTTAATAGCTCATTTTTACAAAGGGAGAATATGAAGTCTTTATCATCCATTTCCTCCCAATCTTTCTCATCTTTGCCCTGCATAATAGCCTTGTTTGGTAATTTATTTTTTACAAAGTGATGAACATAAATTGGTACAAGAAAATATTTACCCTTTTTCTTAAATACATCCACACGCACCATATCACCGTTACTGACAAGACCATCATTGATTTCAATGCCAGATTTTTCATTTGTGACAATGCGTATGGATTTTATTTGTGGCGCGGTTTTTGTTGGGTCATTGACAGGCATATATATGGCCTGCGCAAATGCTTTATCTGCCTTACCGCCATGTTCTTCAAGACGCTCTTTCAGGACATTATAGAGTTTAATATTGCGCTCCTTATCGACCATATCTTCTAATTTAGCCAATGTTAGCGATTTAAGTTTTATACGCTGAATAATTTTACCATCTGATTTACGGATACTTCGTATAGTATCTTGGTGTGCTGATCCTGTGATTTTACGAACGGGCATGCGTGATACGAATATATTATTCACCGAGTCAAGAGCATCATCACGGAAACTATCCCAAGGTTTTGGTGGCATTGGGCGTTCAGACGGTTTTTTGTGCCGCGCATTATATTTATTCCAGCTAGAAAGCCGCTGCACCATGCTTTGTGTAGAACAAGCAATGACTATCGCATCTAGTGCATGGTGACGGTCATTGCTACGGGTTTTCTTCCCAAAGCCCCATTGCCCACGCAGATTAGCCGTTAATGCTCCGTTACGAACTTGTATTTTTACATCTAGATTCTCTTCTAAATGACTTTTTAAAAGTCGAGCAATATAGCGCGTATCATTAAGTGCACGTGACTTCCATTCATCTGATTTTCTACTATCATAATTTTCTATTAGTAAATTTTCAGCTTTTTTATGTGGCAATTGTCTAGCGAAGTTCTCCAATGAAGAAATATTGCGCCCTATGCGCGTAAAATATTCTACTGGGGTTTCATTCCCCTTATTTTGATTTTCATCGCTTAAGCATAAGACTTTATTCATATACGAATTATTAAATGAGCGAGAACGTGGGATAATATGATCTATCTGTGTTGCCGAACCTTCACGCAATATTTCAGGTGTCATATAAACTCCAGAGTATGGACAAAATCCATCTTGTTCTTTCCACAGCCTATATTTTAAAATATCCGTGCCTGTAACATTATCTTCTATAATACCAAGAATTTCTGCGGCATGCGCGCGTGCTTCGTTACGGTAAGCTTCATTTTTTTGTTGCTCTCTATCGGTTTCTTTACGGTCTTTGAAGTTTTTTCCAACTTCACGTGCCATCTCAACAATAATAGTCTCTGGCATGCCAGATTCTTTACAATATTTACGAAGACAAGCATTAATAACTTTTCGCGTTTGCGCCAATGCTCGATTAACCACGGGATTACGGATATCATCAAATGGCGGGATTAGCCCTAGCACTTTATTTTCTTTTTGCGCACGATGATCGCCATATACTTCTTTGCATGCTTCATCATATTTCATTCCAGTTTGCATAAGGGGGACAATTTTCCTTAAGGCTTTGAGAGATAAATCAACAGATTTACTAAAGCTTTTAATATTACAAAGCTTTTCCTTTTGCTCTTCACTTAAGCCATGCTTTGACAGCATCTCATCGACTTGTTTTTTATCTTCATAAAATGACAATATACGCGCAATGTCATCAAGGCTATCTATGCGCGAGCCAAGCCAGTTTTGCCAATCAGAATCACTTCCAGTATGAAGAGCCTCTTTAAGAGCATGGTATCCTGTTAATTTGAGAAAATAACGCTTTTCACTGGTATCACGTATTTTGCTCCAACTATTATCTTCCTCTTTAATTTTGCGATAACTGATATTAAAACGCTCACCATCACATAAGCCCAATTCTTTGCGCGCTTGTTTATAGGTAACACCGCCTTTGTTTTTATGGGCTAACTCAGATAATTTATTTTTTTCATCCTGATCTAAAGCACGTTCATTGCCTTTTGTATCTTTAATGCGTGCATTATTAATTTTAGTCCATAATACAAATAATTCTGCGGTGTATGACTGTCTTGGCGCGCGTTTTTCTCCTTCCTCAAAAGTGCATTCGCCAACAAGATGCTCTGATGATTGCAATGGTCGTTGGAAAAAAGCAATGCCATCGCCTTCAAGAGTATTACGCTCTTCTTTATTACCGCTACCAGCATATTCTTTCAGGAGTTCAGGAGTAGCTTTTATATTACCAAATTTCTTTTGTGCAGCAAAAATTTGTTTTACCTCTTCCCTTATAAGATCGCGCTTAATAGAATTTGTGTAATCACCATCGCCATTTCTTTGCTTAGCTTGCATAGATAAATAGGCTGCAATAGATTTTTCGCCTGATCTAAGCCATTTTTCTTCAAGCTCCACTGCACCAGTTAGAACTTTCTGCCCCTCCGTATCATTTTTATCAGTACCCCCCTTT
>JAGLMC010000067.1 GCA_023140215.1 Alphaproteobacteria bacterium | reverse complement strand
TCATAGCTATATTCACGGCAATATATGCTACTTCGCATGCGATAAGTCTGCTCTTTTAACAGCTCTGTTGTGCAATGATATAACTTAAATGTGCTGTGATATGCCCTTGTAAATGAGCTTTGCTCTATTGTTTCAGTACATACCTTTGCTAAATCTTTGATTATCATATCCGCCCCTTTATTATGTTATGCGCTTTTATATTTTATTTTTTATAATCACTTATGCTTGCAATGCTATTGCGTAAAGTAATGTCTTTACTATATGCGCACTCTGGTTAAATTATGATGAAATATTGAATGGATTTTAGATAAATACAAATTTAAGGCGCAGCTCTCCTGTCTGCATTGAAGGATTATAATCCTAATTATGTACTTGACTCCATAGACTAGCTTAAAAATTTCTTATATTTTTTTTGCTATGGTTAATGAAGATGAAGAAAAACGAGATGAAGTGTTAAAACGCATGCTTAATACACCATCAGAAACAAACAAAAACTTTATTATTCGTAAAAATAAAAAAAACGATGAGCGTAAGCCCTTGAAAAGCAATTATAAAAAGTAATTATGTTGCTTTTATGTTATTTTAAAGTTGTGCATTTGTTGTCAATTTCATTGACTTTTAAAAATCAATTAGGTTTACTGGATCAACCACCGTAATTTATTACGGTATTGATTAAAAAAGAAACCGCTAGTGCGGATAACACTAACGGCTTTAAATTGTTATAACCCGAAGGCTACGGCGGTATGATGATAACGACTATCATCATTGTAATCACCTCGCTTTCAGTAAGATTTATAAAAACAGTGGTTTGTGTTCCTAACTTAGGCCACTGTTTTTTCTTAACCGCACAGTTTAAAGTGATTCTCGGGTAAATCAATCCCTTACAGGGTGATTTTATGAATATATTTACGCGAAGATTCGTTCATTAAGCAGGTTATACATCAGACGTTTACCTTCTGCGCCTTTGAATACTTTTAAAGACCGTTCAAAATCGACTATGTCACGGTTATTAAAGCGGAAGTCAAACTTCACAAGATAACGGCCTAAATGTTTCAAACATCTACGACAACCCCCCAAAAGAAAAGCCCTAAAAAATCTACTCCCACTCAATTGTCCCCGGAGGTTTGGATGTTATGTCATATACAACGCGATTTATGCCCTTTACCTCATTAATAATGCGTGTACTTACCCGACCTAAGAACTGATGGTTAAATGGATAATAATCAGCGGTCATACCGTCTGTGCTTGTAACTGCTCTAAGAGCGCAAACATAATCATAAGTGCGATTATCACCCATAACCCCGACTGTGCGCACAGGAAGAAGAACAGCAAAGGCTTGCCAAATAGCATCATAAAGACCGGCATTCTTAATTTCCTCAAGATAAATTACGTCTGCTTTGCGAAGAATTTCCAGTTTTTCTTCTGTAATTTCACCGGGAATACGAATAGCCAGACCCGGCCCCGGAAACGGATGACGCTTGATAAACTCTTCAGGCATACCGAGAGAACGCCCAAGATTACGAACCTCGTCCTTAAATAATTCCCGTAGCGGCTCAACCAGTTTAAGATCCATTGTCTCAGGAAGCCCACCGACATTATGATGAGATTTTATAGTAACGCTTGTCCCGCCGGTAAAGCTTATACTTTCAATCACATCAGGATAGAGTGTGCCTTGTGCCAGAAAATCTGCGCCACCAACACGTTTAGCGCATTTATCAAAAACATCAATAAACAGCCCTCCGATAATCTTACGTTTTGTTTCCGGATCACTTACACCGTCAAGCCCATTAAGAAAAAGTTTGCTCGCATCTTCATGAATTAACGGAATATTATAATGATCCCGAAACATGGAAACAACTTGCTCACTCTCACCTGTGCGCATCATGCCGGTATCAACATAAATACAAGTTAACTGATCTCCTATAGCTTCATGTAAAAGAACAGCTGTTACAGAGCTATCCACCCCACCGGACAATCCACAAATGACCTTACCGGAACCAACTTGCTTACGAATTTTTGCAATAGCCTCATCCTTAAAAGCATTCATCGTCCAGTCACCTTTACAACCACATACATTATGTGTGAAATTGCGATAAAGTGACGCTCCATGTGGCGTATGCACAACCTCTGGATGAAACTGAACCGCATAAAATTTTCTAGATTCATCAGCAATAACGGCAAATGGCGCACCTTCAGATATACCAACAACCTCAAAACCATCTGGAAGCGCAGAAACATGATCTCCATGACTCATCCAGACTTGCTCATGAGCGCCATTATTCCAAACACCGTCAAAAAGCGCATTTTGACCAATTACATCAACATAAGCACGGCCAAACTCACCGTTTCCATTACCTGAAACTACACTTCCTCCTAGTTGCTCGACCATAATTTGCTGACCGTAACAAATGCCAAAAACCGGAACACCGAGTTTAAAAATTAATTCCGGCGCTCTGGGAGAATCTTTATCACCAACACTACAAGGCCCTCCGGATAGAATAATTCCTTTTGGATTATATGCTTTAATTTGTTCATCTGAAACATCATTAAATGGCCATATCTCGCAATAAACACCGGATTCGCGAATACGTCGCGCAATAAGTTGCGTAACCTGAGAACCAAAATCAAGAATAAGTATATGTTCATGTCCCGCATAAACATCAATATCTTGTATATTATCTGTTATGGTCATTACTTTTTATCCTTATATATAGGGCTATATTATGCGCCATGTTTTACGCTGCAAGAACTCTAGACGCAATGCTTTATTATTAAAATGAATTACTTAAATAATAAATTCAGTTTTGATGCTTGCCTTTTAAAATTATGCGTTTAACAATAATCATCATTTAAATACAGCATATAAAATCAGGTAATATCATAATTATGAAACCAACAATTTCTTTTGAATTTTTTCCACCAAAAACCGAAAAATCTACCGAAATGCTCTGGAAAACTGTAGCTGAGCTTGCAACTCTAGATCCTAAATTCATGACTGTAACATACGGCGCAGGTGGCTCAACTCGTGATGGAACTGTTAATACAATTGAACAAATAATGGAACAAACAAATATCCCAACCGGTTCTCATTTAACATTCATCAATACGCCAAAAGAAGAACTTCACAGCTATATTGATGAATTATGGAACAAAAATATTCATCATATTATCGCTCTGCGTGGTGATATGCCTGATAATTTACAATGGCCACTGGATAGTGATGGTGATTATTTTCAATATACCAGCGATTTTGTAGAAGGATTAAAAAAATGGCATGCTTTTGAAATAAGCGTTGGTTGCTACCCTGAAAAGCACCCTGACGCACCTTCTCTGGAGGCTGATATTCAAGCACTCAAGCTCAAATGTGACGCTGGAGCAGATCGGGCGCTTACACAATTTTTCTTTGAGAATGATAAATATTATTCATTTGTTGATAAATGCCGTGTCGCCGGTATTGATACACCAATTTGCCCGGGATTAGTTCCTATTCATGATTTTAAAAGCCTCGTGCGCTTTGCTAAAAATTGTAATGCAAACATTCCTGATTGGCTACACGAGAAATTTGATGGTCTGGAAGATAAACCGGAAGAAGCAATGAAAATTGCAACAGATTTACTGGTAGAACAAACTCTGGATTTAGCAGGAAACGGAGTAAAGCATTTTCATTTCTATACACTTAATAAAGTTAACATTATACGCGAGGCATGCACCGCTCTTGGTTACAAAATCAAGAGCAATTAAATAAATGGAAACCATTAGATGATTCAAAACTTACTGTTTCAATATAAAATGAATGTCTAAACTCTCGCCAGAACAGCAGTAAAAAAGCCATCGGTTTTATTTCGATAAGGCGTTAAACGCATATATGGCGATCCCAACCCAAGAGATTTATCAAGAGGCTGGACTTTAAATTCAGGATGCGTCTTTAAAAATGCATCAATTTGCATTTCATTTTCATCCGGCAAAAACGAACAAGTTGCATATACCAGCTTTCCGCCGATTTTCACAGCTCTACATGCACGATCTAAAATTTCAGCTTGAACTGTTAGAAGCTCCTCCAATGAAGGGCCATATTCCCTCCAGCGCAAATCAGGATTACGTCTCCACGTTCCTGTTCCGCTGCATGGCGCATCACAAAGCACTATATCAAATTTTTCTTTTTGACGCTTGAGCCATTTACGCTGTTTATCCTCAGATAAGGCGCGTATCTCAACGATATCGGAAAGCCTTGCTTTTTTGTAACGATCTTTACCTCTGGCCAAACGTTTTTCATCCAGATCCATAGCGACAATGCGCCCTTTGCGCATCATAGATGCGGCAAGAGCTAATGTTTTACCACCTCCACCGGCGCAATAATCAAGCACCTGCATTCCGGGCTGTGCATCACAAACGTGCGCAATGAGCTGTGAGCCTTCATCCTGAATTTCAACCCAGCCCTTTATAAAAGGTTTGGTTCTAGCCAGATATACCTTTGAACGTGCGCGCAACCCCCAAGGAGAATATGGAGTGAAATCAGTTTCCACACCGTCTTTTTCCAATGCCTCTTTTGCGTTCTCTCTTGTAGACAAGAAAATATTAACACGCAAATCAAGAGTAGCTCCTGATATAAGCGCGGTCATTTCCTCTTCAAACGAACTACCAAAATAAGCTTTGAGCTTCTCTTCATAGACCGGAGGGCATTCGACACGTATCGTATCGGGCATATCACTATGCGCAAATTCTTGCCCATAGAGCTTTTTAGAAAATGATAGCTCTTTATCCGTTAAAGGCTCCGGTGAATATTTAGAACCATCAAACAATCCCTTTACCCGCTTATCATCAGCCTGCTCAATCAAAATTACATATGCCAGAACACGAGCGCGTGGTGTGTCTTGAGCGCTAACCTTCTTCAACCACCAGCCAATCCGTGCATGTACGCGCATGATTTCATAAACACGCTCTGCGACATTAGCGCGATCTTTAGAGCCAATATATCGACGATTACGCATATAATCACCAACAACACCATCCATCGGAATACGGTGCTGTTCATCTATACGCTCTAAAATTTCTATTGTTGCTTGAATACGTGCCTGTGGTTTCATATTTTTCTCTAGATTTTTTATTTTTAGGAGTGAAATTTAAACTTATTACTTAAAGGAAATTTTACAACAATTCTCTTAAGGTTTCTCACCATCATCAATGATTTTTGCTTTTTCACCGTCCTTTATTTTCAGATCGGCTGGAGTTTCATCCAATGTAGAAGACTGCTCACCAATAGAAATCGGCTGGATATTTTGCTCAATCGGACTTAAGGGAATATCTGTAAGTTTCTCTGAAGATACCTGCGCCGTAGCAGAAAAATCAGAATTATCTAAAGATGGTTGTTCGGTGTTTGACGTAGAATCTGATGTATCATTGCTATCTGTTTCAGAATCAGGCGGTGGTATAGTACGATCCACAAACCGAGGTGCATATAAAAGAAGTGCTAAATCACGTCCTAGATATTTAACTACGCTTTCAACATATTCAGCTTGCAACGCACCTTCAACAACACTTTTTTCCTCAAGTGTTGCAACCGTTTCAAGAAGCTTCACTCGCTTTTCTTCAGCTTTTTCTTCAAATATAAATCGAGCTTCCCTATCTTCTGTCCCATTGGTATCAAAGCTAATCAGCTCTGTTCCGAACAAATACTGAGCTACATCCGGCCAGTTTTTGATGAATTGTACCCGACCGCTTAGATTATTGATGATATAGAGAATTTCCAATGCTCCGCGAAAATCTTCATATCGGTTACTTAATAGACTATTATCTTCATCATGTGTGCTCATACTTTTTAGAATACAAATACTAACCCTTGTACGTCCAGTCCCAATTTAAAACATCCGGTAAAATTACTAACTTTTTTCTAAATTCTTGCTATTTGGTTATAATTATTCAAGTTTTTATAATCAAATACTTGCGTTCATGTAATTTTCTGTCAAAATGATTTTGTTACTAATATAAAATTTGAAATAGCTAAAACATAAGGATTATTTATGTATCAGGATGGAGACTGGAATCCTGTTCAGGGTGAGGAATTAATAGGCTTTTTAGATCAAATTGCTCCTATTGATGGTAATTATAAAGTTTCTGCGGAAACAACGCAGGTACATTGGTGTACTTTACCGTTTTATGAAACGGTTGCGCTTATTCGAGTTAAAGATCCAAACTGGACTAACAAGAATCTAAATATTTTTTATCTAACCGATCAAGGTAATTTGTTTCGCCTTAATGGTACATCTCCTCCAATCCACGAAGTCAATGCAAAAGCACCCATTAAAGTCAATGAAGATAATGTTCTCGAATATTTGCGTTTTTTCTGTTATTTCGTGCGCGGTGAAGAAGGCCCTTTTTATATTGCCGAAAGTATAGATGATCCTAACATGCCTAAAGAAATGGATGAAGAAACACGCTCGGTTATCGAAGGAACAATTCGCACTGCAACTTTTGAAGGTACAAATAATAAAGGACATTTTCTTTGTGATGCTGTTGTTTTTTATTCCAATGCACTGTTTATTGCGAATTTTGCCGTACAAACTACAGGCATGATTGAAATGCTTGATGACGAACCTATTGCTGCCGATCTTCCTGTGAAGATTGACGTTCCGGTAGCTTAATAATTCTGAATAGTTTTTTCTGAATAGTTTTCTTTAGAGAAAATTTTTGCTATTATCCCCATCAGGCATTCAGCCTGTCTCTGCTTACATATATTTTTATAACTTTGAATTTGTAGTATAATGTCTAAACACTACGCTATAATAATTTGGATTAAAAATTTAATATTTTTAATCCAAGCCCTCAAACGCCGGACATGCTTCGGGCTTACGCCCGCCGTGCAGTCGCACGGTACGATTTTGAATAAAATCTATACGATTCTTACTCAAAATCGCTATATCTTTCTTTTTCTTTTTAGTATTGCAATATTCTTTGTAGGTACACCTGCCAACGCACAAACTTCCCGCCTATATTTTGCAGGATATCTTGGTTTAAATACATCCAACGATCAGGATTTCTCTGAAAGTTCAAGCTCGACAAGCGGCGATATTGAAATGAAAAATACGCTTCTATATGCAGGCGCTCTAGGAATAAGACTTTCACGTCAATTTCGTCTGGAAGGTGAGCTATCTTATCGTAAAACTGATATGGATCGGATTACTTTTAGCGATGGTGGTGATTTTGAATTAGGAGGTGAACTGCGTACGTGGCTGGCACTTGCTAATCTTTATTATGACTTTGATGTAAACTGGAAGAATATACAGCCGTTCGTTGGTATTGGCCTTGGTTTTGGATGGCATAATGGTGAAGTTTATGATTTATCAGGTCTGGCAGCTAATGTTTCAGAAGACTCAAACGGAATAGCTTGGCAAGTCGGTGGCGGTTTTAAATATCGCGTTAACCCTGATTTAGCTTTTACAAGCGCATACAGATATATTGATAGTACAGATCTTACATTTAAGAGTTATGATTGGGATTACGGCTCTCATGAATTTTTAATTGGTTTAGAATATGACCTACCGATTCGTTAATCACTATTCTATAGTGATGATATAAATAAGTTTTGCGTAAACGAAGTTGGCAAAGTATGCTCCTCCTTGGCAAAGAATTTGCTAAGGGGGAGTTTTAAAAAGAACTATTGTTTAGCCTTATTTAACAGGTCTTAATTGACAAAATTAATGAATATCGCTATAAACCTCGGACTTTAAAGATTTTAACGTATAAGCGTGTATTTTACACACGTTTTAATTGAGGGGCTGAAGCCATGAGTAAACGTACATTTCAACCAAGTATCCTTGTTCGTAAACGTCGCCACGGTTTTCGTGCACGTATGGCTGATCGTAATGGTCGTGCTATCCTTGCTCGTCGCAGAGCAAAAGGACGTAAACGTCTAAGCGCATAAACAAAGCGAGCATGTTATGCATGCATCTAAAGAACAAATCAAGATGCTGGGTCGCCTTCAAAAGCGGCCTGATTTTCTCAATATCCAGAATAAAGGCCGGAAATGGGTTTCTCACGGCTTAATTCTTCAAGTTATTCCTAATGACCTTGGTATTATTCGTATAGGCTTTACCGTCAGTAAAAAAGTTGATACATCAGCTGTGAAACGCAATCGTATCAAACGCCGTTTAAATGCTGTTGCTTGTGATATATTACCGATTTATGCACGTACTTCTTGTGATTACGTATTGGTTGGACGCAAACTTACAGCCACTCGTCCATATAAAACATTATGCAATGATCTTAAATGGTGTTTAAACAAGACTGGCTACATAACAAAACTTCAGGATTAATCATGAAAAATTTTGTGGAAGATTTTATAAAAACATGTGCTAAAGCTCCTATTAAATTTTATACGCTTTTAATTTCACCGGTTCTTATGTCCCGCTGTCGCTTTGAACCGACATGTTCCTCTTATACACTTCAAGCTATTGATAAACACGGTGCATTAAAGGGTTTATTTTTAGGCATGCGCCGTATATTTAAGTGCCATCCTTTTTCTAAATGTAATCATTATGATCCGGTTCCACTAAAGTTTGACTGGTCAATTGATCTCACTGCCTTGATCCGCTATAAACGCGGAGTTCGTAAAAAATAATGAAATAGAAAGCTCGTCATTTCCATGAATAATAAAAAAGACCAGATGCATCCTGATGATATGCGCAATCTGCTTATCTTTATGCTTATCTCTGTCATTCTCTGGTTTGCTTATGATGTTTATATTCTTGATCCACAAAAAGAAGCACTCAGACAAGCTGAACAGATGCAAGCCGAGCAATCCACTACTACAGTGCATGTTGATAATGTAACGATTGAAGAAGAACCGTTAGAACGCACTGAGGCTCTTGCTAATGGTGGACGCATTAAAATTGATAATGGAATGATTTTTGGTTCTATATCGCTTGTAGGTGCGCGCATTGATGATATTTCACTCTATGAATATTTTAAAACATTGGATAAAAAAGAAAATGTAGAGCTTCTTTCACCAAAAGCAACAACTCTGCCACGCTATATAGAATATGGCTGGATTTCAGCAGATAATACAGTACCGGTACCAGAATCAAATACTAAGTGGTCAGTACAGGGCAACAAAGTTTTAAACACAGATTCTCCTGTAACATTAATCTGGAATAATGGTCAGGGAATCATATTCAAACGCACTATCTCTCTTGATGAAAATTATGTATTCAAAATAACGCAAAACGTAACCAATAAATCCGGTGAAAAAATAACTCTACATCCTTACGGTTTGATTGCGCAAAAAGGTGTTCCGCAAAATTTCCAAGGTCGCTTTATTCTTCATGAAGGGCCTATCGGTTTTATTGGAGATGAACTTCATGAAGTGAGCTATAAAAAATTACGCAAAGAAGGTGAACAGAAATATACAAGCTCGCAAGGTTGGACAGGATTAACTGATAAATATTGGCTCACCAGTTTAATTCCTCCTCAAGGTAAAAATATAAATTATAGCTACGGGATTTCCGGTGGTTCTAAAGCCCGAAATAGTGGAGAGCGTTATCAAATAGATTTTGTTGGCAAAGCTGTTTCTCTTAATTCCGGTGAAAGTGCCGATAGAAACAGTCATCTTTTTACCGGCCCTAAAAAAGTTCTAATGCTTGAAGAATACAAAGAAAAACTTGGTGCGCCTAAATTTGATCTGGCCGTAAATTTTGGATGGTTTTGGTTTTTGGCAAAACCGTTCTTTTATATTCTACATTTTTTAGGTCTGAAGATTGGCAATATGGGTTTTGCAATTATTTTGCTGACCTTAATTATTAGATCTGCTGTCTTTCCACTTACCAACGCTTCTTATAAATCATTTGGTAAAATGAAGAAAATCTCACCACAAGTAGCAGCGTTACGCGAGAAACACGGTAATGACAAGCAAGCGCTTCAAAAAGAATTGGTTGAGGTGTATCAAAAAGAAGGCGTAAACCCAATGGCCGGGTGCTTGCCGATTATACTGCAAATACCGATATTTTTTGCACTGTATAAATCTTTGTTTGTTACAATAGAAATACGTCATGCTCCATTTATTGGCTGGATTCATGATCTATCCGCACCGGATCCAACCAGTGTATTTAATTTGTTTGGGCTTATTCCTTGGAGTCCTCCGGGCTTTTTAATGATAGGTGTATGGCCATGTGCCATGTTGATAGCGATGGTTATTCAAAAGAAATTAAACCCTCCGCCACAAGATCCTATTCAGCGTGATATGGCAAATTACTTTCCTTTTATGATGTGCTTTATCTTATCAAAATTTGCATCCGGTCTTGTGATTTACTGGGCATGTAGTGCATGGATTGGTGTAATTCAACAAATGATTATTATGCGCAAAATGGGTGTGCCGATTCATCTGTTTGGTGAAACGGAAGAAGAAAAAGAACTTGATGAAGCTATTGATAAAGGCCCTGCTGTTCATCCTCTAATAGAGATGGCAGAAGATGAAGTCGAAGATGCTTTGTTTGGAGATGAAGAAGAAGAAGAAGAAGAAGAAAAGATAAAAGAAATCTCTAAACCAAAACCGAAAAAGAAAACCAAGGCTAAAAAGAAAAAAACTTCATCCAAGAAAAGAACGTGAAATATGTCTGTTACTGAGGAATTCTCACAAGAAGATTTAGAAGCAGCGCGTAAGCTATTTTCCGGCTCTTGTGATTTTATGATAAGTGTTGCCACGCTTGATGGCCTTCCTGTAGCTGATTTAAGCGAGGTGGCATTTGCCGGACGTTCAAATGTTGGTAAATCCTCGCTCATAAATGCTTTGAGTGGGCGCAATACATTGGCACGTACGTCAAACACACCGGGACGCACTCAACAGCTTAATTACTTCAATCTAGGCAAAAAGATTTATCTGGTAGATATGCCCGGATATGGCTATGCAAAAGTATCCAATACACAAATTGCGCAATGGACGCAGCTAATTAAAGATTATCTGCGCGGCCGTCCAACGCTACGATGCGTATTTATTCTTATTGATGCCCGCCATGGTCTGAAAGACAGTGATGTCGAGCTTATGAAATTGCTTGATAAAACAGCAGTCTCTTACCGCATTATTCTAACTAAAATTGATAAAGTAAAATCACAAGAGCTGGAAAAAAATACTGTTAAAATCGTTGAAACACTCAAAAAACACGCAGCCGGATATCCAAGCGTTACACAAACCAGCGCTCTTAAAAAATCCGGTATCTCCGAGCTACGCGCTGTTATTACCGGCTATATTTAAAATTATTGCGCACCGATAATACTATAAAAGCTCCAAGCACTAACCGCTGAATTAGAAACACAAAGCGAAAAATACGTATCACAACCGGCACATTTTGCTGTTGTTAAATCCAGATTACCACTACCATGAAGAGCATTATCAATTAATAAGCGACTCATTATATCTGCTAATGCAGGAATTGTTGTACTCCCTGTTATTTTTTCATTTATTTTTTCACAAACTGTTTTATCAATCTGATAAGCAACCAATATAACATCCTGCGCGGATGTTTTTGTCCATTCTACATTATTGAAACGTCCAATATACCAGCCTGCAATAGGGCTTGATGCAATTTGATATATAGCCTTCTCAGGTAATTTTGCCGGATTCAATCCGCCACCTTCCGGATGATAAACCCTTTTAATCAAGTCACTTTTCGTACCGGCATTAAAACCGGCATTCGTAGGCAATATAAAATCCATATCATCAATTGTTGATGCCGAGCCTGTAAAAATCATCTGATCTGCCACAGACTTAGCCTGCGCGGCATAACTAATAAGCTGTGTAGACAAGAGTTCTGCCAAATCATCAGAAATTGAATTGGCCTCATTCGTATCTGTCTGGCGAGACAAAGTTAAATTAAGCGCGGCAAACAACGCAATTGCAATTAACACATAAATCAACGCATTCCCGCACTCTTTGCGCCGGTTTCCTTGCCTATTAATATTTTTTTTATCTGTTAATAAGGTGTTCACTATTTGTTTCCATTATTACCCGAATAGTATTATACTCCGACATTCAATTAAAATAGCAGAGATAATCATGGACGCAATCATTTATATAATCCTTTCTGGAGCAACAGGTTTTATTTTAGGCACCGGCATAGCCTTTATATTTTTATGGATATATTTAATAAAGAAACATGAAAATGAAAAAATAATCCTGAACGAACAATTACAGATTTCACGGGAAAGCGCGGTAAGACTAGAGGTTGAGAAAGAATCTCTACAAAAACAAATTACTCAAAATGAAGCTGATACCAAAAAAATGGAAGCTCAATTTGAAAATCTGGCGAATAGAATTTTCGAAGATAAGAGTGAAAAATTCAAAAAACAATCACAAGCAAATATAAACGAATTGCTAAATCCTTTGAAAGAAAAGCTTTCGGATTTTCATAAAAAGGTTGATGATTCTTTTGGTCAACAGGCTAAAGAACAATTTTCACTAAAAGAACAAATTAAAAATATTATTTCTGTGAATGAAAAGATGTCACTTCAAACAGAAAACCTGACAAGTGCATTAAAGGGTAGCAGTAAGATGCAAGGTGATTGGGGCGAGGTTATCTTGGAGAATATTCTAGAATCTTCCGGTTTACGCAAAAATGAAGATTATATTTTACAAGGTAAAAATCTCGGAATTAAAAATTCTGAAAATGGTCAAAATCAAAAACCGGATGTAATAATTAATCTTCCTGAAGGTCGGCATATAATTATTGATTCAAAAGTTACATTACGCTCTTACGAACAATTTTGTTCTGAAACAGATGAAAGTCAGAAAGGCGCTCATTTATCGCAGTTCTTATCACATGTGAGAGATCGTGTTAAAGAATTGGAAAAAAGACGCTATCAAGATACGGAAAAACTCGGAACACCGGAGATTGTACTAATGTTTATGCCTATTGAAGGTGCTTTTATGCTGGCACTTCAGCAGGATCGCGGCCTTCATGAATTTGCATGGAGCAAAAAAGTAGCTATTGTCTGTCCATCAACATTATTTGCAACCTTAAAAACCATAGCATCTCTATGGCGTTTGGAGCTTCAAAATAAAAATGTGCAAGAAATTGCCAAAGAAGGCGGGGCGCTATATGACAAAGTTGAAGGTTTTGTTAAAGATATGCAAACCTTGGGTAAACAGATAAAAACCGTAGAATCTACATATGATAACGCAATGAACAAGCTTTCCAGCGGTCGGGGAAATATTCTTGGCAAAACAGAAAAGTTAAAGCTTCTTGGAGCAAAAACGTCAAAAGCTCTTCCGGCAGAGTTAATTGATACTACAAATATCACAGAAGACGAAGAAAAAGCAGCTTGATAAACTGGGGGGTATAGTGAATACAACATTTACGCAAACAATCTGTTACGCGGATAAAATATTAACATATCAAAGACACTGAGCCTTATACCTGAGCCAATGATCTGCCAACACACAAGCCATCATAGCCTCAACAACAGGAACACCGCGAATACCAACACAAGGATCATGTCGGCCTTTAGTTATAATATCAGTTTCATTTCCATCAACATCAATAGTCTTGCGTGACATAAGAATAGAGCTAGTCGGCTTAAACGCCACACGAACCACAATATCCTGACCGGAAGAAATACCGCCTAAAATACCACCTGCATTATTAGATTGAAATTCAGGAACTCCATCACTATCAATGCGAATTTCATCAGCATTATCCTCACCGCCCAAAATAACCGATTCAAAACCAGAGCCAATTTCCACCGCTTTAACCGCATTAATACTCATCATAGCTTTGGCTAAATCCGCATCCAGCTTATCATAAACCGGAGCGCCAAGACCGGCAGGTACACCACTCGCATACACCTCAACAATAGCTCCGGCACTAGAACTCCTCTTACGAACCATATCAAGATACTCAACCCAATGCACGGCAGCTTCAAAATCAGGTGAAAAGAATGAGTTTTGATGCACCTGATCCCAATCCCAGTTATCACGATTAATACACTCAGTACCAATCTGTATAACTGCTGCACGAATTTGAAGCTTATTCTGAAGCTTGTTTTGGGGACAATTACTTTCTTCCAAAAGACAACCATCCCCCACTATGGAATGCTCCAAAACTTTACGAGCCACAGCTCCGGCAGCCACACGCATCGCCGTCTCACGCGCAGATGAACGTCCACCACCACGATAATCACGAATACCGTATTTATGCATATAGGTATAATCGGCATGACCGGGACGGAATTTATCTTTAATATCACTGTAATCCTTGGATTTTTGATCTGTATTTTCAATCAACAATCCAATAGGAGTTCCCGTTGTCTGACCTTCAAATACACCGGAAAGAATTTTAACCTTATCTTCTTCATTACGCTGCGTTGTATGACGAGATTGTCCGGGCTTACGTAAATCAAGAAATGGCTGGATATCCTTTTCTGATAACGAAATACACGGCGGAACACCATCAATTACACAACCAATCGCGCTCCCGTGGCTTTCCCCAAAGGTCGTATATTGAAATAATGTACCAAAACGATTTCCTGTCATAACCAGCCTATTCTAACGCATATTTAAAATACTACACTAAAAATTAATATAGCAAAAAATTTCTTCACAGATTAACTATAGCTAATTGTAACAAATGACATTAAACTTGGTCAGTTGATTGTATATGAATATTGTTTATGGAGGCATTTTTGTCAATCTGGTTTGTCTTGTGGCTATTGTTATCTCTTGTTCTTATTTATTTTTTTGGCTGGACGCTTTTTATTTTACTTAAGCAAAAAAAGGCATGGAAAGCCTATGCTGTAAAAAATAATCTGCGCTACAGTACGAAAAAAGTGTTGTCCTCCCCAGAGATAAGCGGTGCATTAGGAGATTATACGGTAAATCTTTTTACCGGTGAACATATGGCAGAAGATGCTCGTTCTTCCCGTAAATTGACTGCTGTTGAAATTCAGCTTTCATCTACGTTACCTGTCGAAGCCGGTATCGCTAATGGAGAAATGATTTCCTTTATTCAAAAATTTTGTTTTAAGGAAGAAATGCGCCCAAAATATAAAGACTGGGACAACTCATATATTGCCAGCTCAGATGATAAAGTTATATTGGAAAAATATTTAACTAAAGAGCGATTTGAAGCATTGATGTCCTTAATGAAAGTCAAGAACGCTTGGACTCTTTTAGCATTTCGAAAAGATATTTCTTTGTTGCGTTTTGATACTCCTGACCCTTTATTATCTGTAAAGAAGATTGATAGTTTGGTTAATCAAATGCTTAAAAC
>JAGLMC010000066.1 GCA_023140215.1 Alphaproteobacteria bacterium | reverse complement strand
CTAACAAACAACAAAAAGAAGGGACTTTGGATATCGACGAAAATGAAATTGATGCCGGAGACCTTAGTCTCGAAGAAGATAATATTAAAAGCTAACACCTAAATATTAAATAAAACTCCAAAAACCAAAGAAAAATTATCTGCGCCTTATGGAAAGTAAAATTTGCAATGTATCTGTAATTATGGCATAATGACTGTATCTTAGCTGAAAAAGATAACAAATAATCTTATAAAAATATAAGTAAATCAATCAGTTAAGACGGTAGAGTGTAAATATAAAAAGTCGAAAAACGGCTAAAATAAAGAGGGTGTGTTTATGGAACTTTCAACGCAAAAAATTGCGAATCTTAACAAATTTTTATTAGAGCCTTTTGGTTTAAAGTATGATTCTGCTGATCCCAAAAAACCTATCAATAATGCATTACGTGGCTTAGTTGCTCTTGCCAATCAAAAAGATAACCCCCTTAAATTTGAAGATTCTTATACTCCTAAACTTGGAAGCGATTTATTGCGTAATCTTTCTGCATTCAAGGAAAAAATTACTGCTGATAAACTAGCCAAAAACTTAGTTAAATCTGATGGTACAATTAAATCTGATATCTTCAACACTAGATTATTAATACTCGGATTAACAAGTAAGAAAATACCGGTTTCACCAGCGATGGAAAAAAATCCTGTGTTGCTAGTCAATTTAATTAATAACGCTAAAGATATAGTAAAAATACTCGATGAACATTATGAAGATATACCTGTACTTAAAGTAGAAAGTGCGCCTGATAAAACATCCGATATTCCAACCCCAAAACCAGTTTCTGACATTAAGGCTGCACAAGCAGATGTGGAATTGTTCTTGATTGGCATTGTTCCTAAAATTAACTCAAAAATTGCTCCTAAGAGTGACGACATAATGGCTATATTCGCTAATCCAATGTCTCTGCTCACCGGTCGTGAAAAGATAACTATGCCCGATGGTACGATTAACTCCCTTAATAAATCGTTACAAGGAGTCTTGCCTATTATTACTGATAAACTTGGAATTGAAGTTGATAATAATTGGCTCTATACACCGGAGCTAGGGGAGGAAATTAAAATAGCATATCCTGGTATGCTCGAAGAGATGAAGAACAAATTAGATGGGCAGACTTACCCTTTTTTGAGTAAAGAAGATATTACTTTAATAATGGAGGAGGGTAAATTATCCAAAGAACAATATAATAACATTACTGATTCTAAGGATAGAGAAAAATATACAGCTTTTTGTAAGGAAGTAGCAAATTATAAAGACTTAAAAGAAACTGGTGATTCAATTAATAAAATTATTATATCACTTGATCTATTACATAAAAAAAAGAAACTTTCAAATGAAAGTTTAACTGACCCTACTTTTATTGAAAAATTAGGCTTTGGAAACCTTAAAGGGCTTGGTGAAATGATTATGAGTTTTATTGAAATGTTTATGTCTAGAATGGCACCAATGTTTAAACAAGTTATCTCAGGATTAAAAGCAAGCTTACCTTCCACAAATTCCGATGATACATCTTCTCAAGAAAAAGAAGAATCAAAACCAGAGCCTACAAACGCACCTACCCCTCTTAAAAACGAATTTGAAAATGTAAATCCACCTGACGTTACAGAGGAAAAGGAGAAAAAAGATCTGTCTAATAATGCTAAAAAGTTTAAAGAAATAGCTTCTGAGCCTCAAAACCAGCCTAAGACTAAGCTTGATCCTGAAACTAAGCTTGATCCTAAATCAACAATTTCAATGATTCCTAAAATATAAATCCTCAATAGTTTTAATTTTACCGCTTTGTAATACCATTTTAAATAATGCTTTTACAAAACCGGACTTGTGAGCTTGTTTATAGCATGCTAGTTAGGGTAAACATATAAATACCCTGAAATACATTCTGAAATACATAAGGTTTAAAAAATGCCGAAGTTATGGTCAATTACAAATTTCTTATTTATTATATTCGGGAGCATCTTATTAACCGGATGCAGCAACATTGAAAAAGAAGCAAAATATCCAACAGGCTATGATCGCTCTTCTATAGGTGGAGATATTTACGCAAAACCAGATAGTATATTTGGTGGTGATGGCATGAAAATCTTTGGCGGTAAAGATAATGAAAACGAAGATGGAGCTTCTGGAATTGGCGTAAACAGCTTCTTATGGCGCGCCTCTCTTGATACCATATCCTTTATGCCGCTAGCCAGCGCAGACCCTTTTGGCGGTGTAATTCTAACAGACTGGTATTCTTCTGAAGAAGCAAAAGACGAACGTTTTAAAATTAATGCCTTTATACTGGGACGGCAACTACGATCAGATGGCATTAGAGTACGTATCTTTAAGCAAGTTTATAAAAACAATACATGGCGCGATGTTACACCCGCAGAAGGAACAGCGCACCAGCTTGAGGATACAATATTAACCAGAGCCCGCCAGCTTCGCATTGCTTCCATCAATAATGAATAAGAAAATACACAGGCAGAGCTATGAATGAGCGTTACAACATAAAAGAAACGGAAGAAAAATGGCGTAATATTTGGGAAAAACACAAATCTTTCGCAGTTACCGAACAATCCGATAAAGAAAAATACTATGTGCTGGAAATGTTCCCCTATCCATCAGGCCGAATCCATGTCGGTCATGTGCGCAATTACACACTAGGTGATGTCGTTGCACGCTATAAAAATGCCAAGGGCTTTAATGTTATTCATCCAATGGGATGGGATGCTTTTGGACTTCCAGCAGAAAACGCCGCTATTGAAAACAAACAACATCCCAACAAATGGACGCATGAAAATATAAACATCATGCGGAAACAACTCAAAACCATGGGACTTTCTATAGATTGGAGTCGTGAATTTGCTACCTGCGATCCGGAATATTATCGTCATGAACAAAAAATGTTTCTTGATTTCCTTGATAGAGGAATCGCATACCGCAAAGAATCTGTTGTAAATTGGGATCCTGTTGATAATACCGTTTTAGCTAATGAACAGGTTATTGATGGTAAAGGCTGGCGAACAAATGCGCCTGTAGAACGCCGGACACTCAATCAGTGGTTTTTGAAAATTACCGATTATGCGGATGATTTACTGAAAAGCCTTGAAAAACTGGATCACTGGCCGGAAAAAGTACGCATTATGCAAGAAAACTGGATCGGTAAATCCAAAGGTTTGCAATTTAAGTGGGATATTATTTCCCCCAATTCTCAAGAAAATAACGAACAAATCGAAGTTTTTACTACGCGCCCCGATACACTCTTTGGTGCTTCTTTTCTAGCGCTTGCACCAGACCATCCAATAAGCAAAAAACTAGCCGGTGACAAAAAGGAATTCCAAGACTTTTTGCAGGAATGTCAATCTGTCGGCACATCTGAAGAGGCAATAGCTCAAGCTGATAAACTTGGCTTTGATACCGGCTATAAAGCCACGCATCCACTTTTAGGCCGTGAAGTACCTATATATATCGCCAATTTTATTTTAATGGATTACGGCACCGGTGCAATTTTTGGTGTTCCAGCCCATGACCAGCGTGACTGTGATTTTGCAAACAAATATCATTTACCAATACTACCGGTTGTCATTCCTGAAGATATGCCCGATTTAACAGTTACAACCGAGGCATATACCGGCTCAGGCAAACTTGCTAATTCTGAATTTATGAATGGTATGGATGTAAAAAATGCTATCGAAGCATGCATTCAAAAATGCGAAGAAATTGACAACGGCTTTGGCACAATACAATACCGTTTGCGTGATTGGGGAATCTCCCGCCAACGCTATTGGGGATGCCCGATTCCAATTATCTATTGTGACTCTTGCGGAGTTGTACCTGTTCCTGAAGACCAGCTTCCCGTGACATTACCTGAAGATGTTAACTTTAATGAATCCGGCAATCCACTGGAACATCATCCAACATGGAAAAATTGTAAATGCCCATCCTGCGGTAAAAACGCCACACGTGAAACAGATACATTTGACACATTTTTTGAAAGTAGCTGGTATCAATTCCGATATTGCGACCCACATAATAAAACTGAGCCTGTCGCTAAAGACAAAGCTGCATACTGGATGCCTGTCAATCAATATATTGGTGGGGTGGAACATGCCGTATTACATCTGCTTTACGCACGCTTTTTCACTAAAGCTATGAAGACTTGCGGTTATATTGATTGTGATGAACCATTTCTTGGATTGTTTACGCAAGGAATGGTTACACATGAGACCTATCAAGACTCAAATGATAACTGGGTATTTCCATCAGACTATGACGCGATGAAAGATAAAAGTGCCGTTAAAGTCGGTTCATCCGTGAAAATGTCCAAATCAAAAAAGAATGTTATTGATCCACAAGACATTATTGATACATATGGAGCAGATGCGGCAAGACTCTTCATTCTATCAGACTCACCGCCTGAGCGTGATCTTGAGTGGACAGAAAAAGGCATTGAAGGCGCATGGAAGTTTATAAACAAACTCCATCGAACAATATCGCAACTCCAGCCGAACCTGCCGGAATACGGCTCAACAGCACCGGAAAGCTTTACAGACACAGCTAAAGAACTACGCAAAACATCTCATAAAATCACAAAAAACATTAGTGAAAATATTGAGAATTTTCACCTCAATAAAGCTGTTGCTCATATTCACGAACTATCAAACACAATTTCAAGCTACAAAAATAACGACTGGGCACTGCGAGAATCTCTGGAAATCCTTATTAAGCTCATTAATCCCATAATGCCGCATCTGGCAGAAGAACTGTGGAGCATGCTTGGAGCGACAACACTACTCACGGAAGAAAGCTGGCCGGAGATTAATAAATCACTCTTAACCAGTAATACTTTCACAATTGGCGTACAAGTTAATGGCAAGGTTCGTGCTTCTATTACACTTGCCACCAATGCTAACCAAGAACTTGTAGAAAAAACAGCACTTTCAGAGCCTAATGTCCAGCGTGCTATGGAAGGTAAATCATTACGTAAATTTATTTATATTCCGGGCAAAATTGTAAATGTTGTGGCAAAATGAAAATATTAATCTCATTTTTAAGTCTTATTTTACTAACCGCCTGCGGTTTCCACCCGATATACGGAGTAAATAAATATACACCCGTAGGTGTAGAAAAGACGCTGGAACAAATTGAAATCAGCAATATATCGAACCGTGAAGGACAATATTTGCGCAATTCCCTAATCGACAAATTTTACAGTCATAAACGCCCTGAAAACCCAATTTATTACCTTGATGTAAAATCTGTCCATGAGGCATTAACAAATCTGGATATCACCAAAAGCGCAGATGCAACACGCGGTCAATTAAAACTAAGTACAAAAATACAACTTATAAATAAAAAAACAGGAAAAACCGTTCTTGAGCGTGATATACGCAGTATTACCAGCTACAATATTCTTTCAAGCAAATTCTCAACGCGCGTTTCCGAAGACAATGCCAGACTAAATGCTCTAGATGATATATCCAGACAAATTGAACAACAAATAACGCTTTATTTTAAACGCTAACAAAGTTCCTTATAGTCTATGCGCGATACAGGCTGCACTCCGTAAAGGACATTTAAGATACAATTATCCCCTGTATAAGTATATATTCCTATCACAATTTATGATAAGTGTCAAGGGATATTGTGAAAATATTATCATTTTTATTTATTTTCTGGAAAACGTAAGAAAAACGTGGAGGAACGGGAACACACCATAAGATTGCGGGTAATCTTAATAAGTGAATTGACGCACAGCCAAATTCTTTTAACATGTAGATATGAAGATTCCATGGAAACAAATCGAAAACTTTACAAAAAACCCTGATCCAAAAGCCAGAGTTATTCTTGTCTACGGCGCTGATAACGGTTTAATGAAAGAACGCGCTAAATCTATAGCTCTATCAATCGTCAATGATATTAATGATCCATTTAACGCCGTTACACTCTCAACTGATATTTTACAAGAAGATCCGGCACGCCTTAATGATGAAGCCTGTGCAATATCAATGATGGGTGGAGATCGTCTAATTCGCATAAAAAATGCAACCGACAAATTAACACAACTACTTAAAACATATCTTGAAAATCCAAATAAATCATCGCTTGTTATTCTCGAAGCTGGAGAACTTGGCACACGTTCTTCTTTACGAAAACTTTGTGAAGCTGCTAAAAATGCCGCAGCACTACCTTGTTATATTGAAGATGAACGTAATTTATCTATCTTAATTCGCAAAAGCATACAGAGCGCAAATCTAAATATTGAACAGGATGCTATTAACTGGCTCGCAATTAATATATCCGGCGATCGTCAAAAAGTACGAAGTGAACTGGAAAAAATTATCACCTACAAAGGGATTGAAACATCTCCTGTAAGCTTGAACGATGTACAAGCATGCTGTGGTGAAACCGGAGTTCAAAGTCTTGATAATTTAATATATAGTGTTGCCGGAAACCAACCGGCCAAAGCTCTCAAAACCTATAATCAATTACTTGGAGATGGCGTAAATTTTATTGTTATTGTGAGAGCTCTACAAAATCACTTCCGCCGTCTGCATATTACCAAAGCACGTATGGAACAAGGAACATCAACAGATATTGCAATGAAATCGCTCATGCCTCCAGTTTTTTTTAAACAACAAAATGAATTTAGATATCAGGCAAAACGATGGAATATTAAAAGCCTCAATAAAATAATGTCACGCCTTATGGAACTTGAAGCACAATGTAAACAGACCGGAGCACCGGTAGAAACCCTATGTTCACAAGCCATTTTAGGAATTAGCTCAATCAAACGTTAAACACTATAGCCTATGCGATATAAACGCTATGTAAGCTACGCCTCATAAGGGGCGGATCACAATCGCAACTTTAATAGCGTGATTATTTTACAGCACAAAAAACCTTAAATCCCTGTCCTTCAAATTCTTTTTTATAAGAACTAAAGCTTTTTGCTAATATTTTTTCATAAGGCAATTCTGCATTTGCAACCATCCAAAGCATACCACCGGAATTTAATGTATAAACCGCCGTTTTAATAAATGATATTCCAACATTTATATTTGTTTTTTGACCTTCATGAAAAGGTGGATTCATAACAATAAAATCCAGATTTCTTAAACCGGACAATGGTTGTGTAAGATCTTCCCAAAAGTAAGATATATTTGTTTTGATCTCATTTTTGAGGTTTTTCTTACAGCATTGTATAGCTCTGTAATCTGCGTCAATGCATGACAAACTCTCTATATTAGAATTGTTCTGTAATATATATCTGGATAAAGAACCATACCCGCAACCAAAGTCAGCACCGTTTCCTTTTAATTTGCCAGAAAGATATTGCTCTAATATTTTTGATCCTTTATCAATTTTGTTCCAGCCAAATATACCGGGCATAGAAATATATTCTTCATCTAGAATAGCTTGAGGCTCTCCGTTCGCAATAGCATCTATACTTGCTTTATTTAAAACATCAGCTTTTTTTGCCCAAACGACACGCGCTTTATTTTTTGAAAATTTCTGTATATCAATGCATGCAAAATCTTGCAGGATTTTCTTAATACGAGTACCGCCTGCTTTATTACTTGCTGCACAAATTATTATACCTTCTGGTTTTAAAATACAAAGACCCTGAGCAATAAGATATCTAGATTCCAATGTATTTTTAGGGAGCGCAATAAGAACAATATCATAAGTTTTATCTTTAATATCAATCCGGGAAGATACGTGAAAATCATGTTCTTGTAAAATTTTTGCATATGGTTTGAAATATTGCTGAATAAATAATGTTGAACTATTAATCTTATCAAGATAAGGGAAATACTGAGCGTTTAAAAATGCATAAGAACACTCTTTCTCCGGTACAATTAAATGTTGCATAAGCGGATAAAAAAGCGTTTCCAATACAAAAGCCATACAAGAAAGCTAACAGATAGAGCTTAATATTTCTATATATTATAATTCAACGACCAGATTACCGCTATTGAGCATATCTAAAAGAGTAGTATCAACACCGGTTAGCGTTAAAATCTGTACAAAATCGTTATCAGCACCATCTACATTTACATAAACGTGCGTGTCCCCATTCAAGCTTGTTACTTCAACAAAATCCTCAATGGCATCATCAATAGAGCTATAATCTTGTAAAATATCATTAATATCCAACACATCATTATTAGCGCCCATTTCAAAATCATGAATTGTATCAACTAAAGTATCAATACCTTCAAAATAAAATTCATAAAGAAATGTATCATTCCCACCGCCACCATAGACATCATCTTGTCCAATACCAATAATTAAAATATCATCTCCATTACCACCATAGAGAATATCATCACCATAACCACCCTCAAGAATGTCATCTCCATTTTCACTTGCCGGAGTAGTAATCGTTTCAATAACATTAAAATCAAAAAACACATCTTCATAATCAGCATCACCAAGATTAGGAAGATCTTCAAAGCCGATACGCAACACATCTTGTTGTCCAACATCAACAAGGCCAGAAATCATATGAGTTTGACCATCCCAATTAATATCCGTACTTTCACCGCGTTCCGTTGTGTGATAGTGAGGGCCATCAAGCGCTTGAACAATTACGCCGTCATCATAAACAATTGTAATAAAACTTCCATCATCAGAAATATTAGCTGCACGCTCACCGGCTCCGCCAAAATCATAAACAAATCTGATATTGCCTTCGCCTGTAATATCTAAGCCATCATATTCATTATTAACGCGATCACCATCAGCGATGATAAAAAACGCAAAATCTCCACCATTTGCTCCTACCGGCAAATCAATCTCATGCGCAATATCAATTCCGGCATCTTTAGAATTTGCCCAAAGCACATTAGCCACTTCAATAGTGCCATCTTCAGCTATTGAATAAATACCAAGTGTATTATTATATCCTGCAAAACCATCACGGAAAGTAAGAGTGGCCATTGCATCAAAATCTACACTCATATTATCTTCAGCAAAACCAAGAGCACTAGTCCCCGGAGGCACTAAACTTGCAATATTAACGCCCTCTAAAAGATGAGGAAATACAATGCTATCAACGAAATCTTTATCATGCACAATAGATACTATATCGTTACCGCCAAACAGAATATCATTACCATCATTACCGGAAACGGTATCATTACCGAGACCGCCACTAACACGATCATCACCATCACCGCCTTGTAAAATATCATCTCCCGGACCGCCATCAATGATATCATTACCATAAATTCCTCGAATGTAATCATTACCGACATTACCCCAAAGAATATCATCACCGTATCCACCAGATATTATTATATCACCAATTGTCACAGTTTCATGAGCTAGATTAATAACGTCACCGCCATCACCAGCAACAATTGTTTCTATATTCATGATTGTTTGCTCTCCAGCATCATTTACCAAGAACAAAGCATCAGCAATATTATTCATATAAAGAACATCATCACCACCCAGACCGTCATAAGTGGTAGTGTTTATTCTAAATTCATCATCTATATCAATAATTTCATTGCTAAAGGGATTCGTAATCGACATTGTAAGTTGCCCAAGAGTTCCCTGAAAATGTAAAGAATCATTTCCATCTGTTCCTACTATTCCCATATTCTTCCCCGTTCTCTAATTATGAATTCTCAGGATATCAAGCTTTTATAGCTCCATTTTTTAATTAAAATCCTGTAATTCACTCTACTTTTTTTAAATGTGTATTTTCAATAATAATAAAAAACCATAACACTTCTAATTATGCAACAATTTAGTTAATATTTTATGTAATTTCGATCAGCGTTAATTTCTTATTGTTTACAATGCATTAACAGTGAAATTATTTATTTTCTTTAGCATATTGAAGAACAGATTTTGCCATATCATTATCAATAATAATATTTTTACGCTGACCTGTATTATTAAAACTGAACGAGCTACCAAAAGGAATCGCTATGTGCTTACCACGTAGCACACCTGTTTTTAAAGTTACATAAAGAGCTTTAACGCGCGATGCTTTTTCACTAAATAAAATCTCATTAACTACCCCTATCATACGTCCATTTTCTGTTCTTATAGATGCGCCAATAATATTTTTAACACTTATTAATTCATTCCTGTTCCCAGCAGCCGTTTCCATTTCTGCTAGTAGCGATGGATAAAGATTTTTGATTTCCCTGTCTTTAATCGCAAGAGAATAAGCATTTGACGTGCTTTTAATAACCATTTGCTTATAATTCAAATAAACAGAGCCTAATTTCAAACGATCCAGCTCTACATTTAAAAATTGAATATGCCCATTACTTTTAATAATTATATCTTCGATATGACCTACAACTTTGTTTTTTCTATCTAAAACACGGCGAGATAAAACCTTACCGGATCTATCATAAGATGGATTTTGCAAAGGATTAGAATGATTAATCTCTGAAATTCTTTCAACATTTTGAACCTCGCTTTCTGCCATAACATGCGTTGTAAGTAAGCACATTAAGCAACAAACAAATAATAACTGTAAATAATTTTCCATAAAATTTTTCTTGCTTATAATACTTTGCATTAAAATGCCGGACATGCTTCGAGCTTACGCCCACCATGCAGTTGCACAGTACAATTTTGAATAAAATCTTGCAATAATCTTAATAATCCACTCTTACTAAATAAAGGCCTTCTGCCGGAGCTGTTGAACCGCCTTTGGTTCTATCTTTAGCATTAAGTGCAAATAGAACATCTTCAGCACTCCATTTGCCTTCTCCCACTAAAATCAATGTCCCTACTATATTACGCACCATGTGATGAAGAAAAGACATAGCTTCAGCTTCAATCACAATTTCTTGATTGGATATTTTCTCTACGTTCAAACAATCCAGAGTTCGTATAGGTGTATTCGCCTGACATTCTGAATCACGAAAAGTTGAAAAATCATGTTTTCCCAATAAAATTTGAGCAGCTTCATGCATCGCTTTTACGTCAAGCACACGCTTAACATGATAAGCTAAACCTTTGTCAAAAGTCAGGAAAGCTGGACGGTTAATAATGCGATATCGGTAAAGCTTATTTTTTGCAGAAAATCTTGCATGAAAATCATCCGTGATTTTCTCAACATTTAAAATACTTATTGGCATAGGACGCAAATGTGCATTAATAGCCTTGAGAATTGCGTATTCATCCATATTACGAGATAAAGGTTCTAGATCAATATGGGCAATTTGCCCATGAGCATGAACACCAGCATCAGTGCGTCCTGCTGATTGCACTAAAACTCTTTGATGAGAGAATTTTTCAATAGCATCCTCTATTGAGCCTTGAATCGTTGGCAGAGAATCCTGTAACTGCCAACCATAAAAATCAGAGCCTTTATATTCAATCGTGAGTTTGTAGCGGGTCATAAAAACAATCCATCAAGATTCACATAACCACCATTAAGAGCTGAAGAAAAACTCATAGGTTTAGTACCGGCAGGCTGAATCTTAACGAGTTTAATAATAGAATTCTTACCACAGGCAACTATACCGTTTTTATCTAAAATAGTGCCGGATACTTTATCTGTTGTTTCTGTACTCAATGTAGATTCAAGAATTTTAATTCTATTATCATCAAAAATACTCCATACACCCGGCCACGGATTTAACGCACGAATTTGCCTATCAATTTGTATAGCTGTTTGTGACCAGTTTATACGGCCATCATCCTTTGTTAACAAAGGAGCATAGGTACTTAAAGCATCGTTTTGTACAGTTGCAGGTAGACGGTTATTAACTCCGGCCTCACCATCGGCTAGGCGTTCAATTACTTGCGTAATTAGTTTTCCACCTATCTTTGATAATTGATCGTAAAGAGAAGATGCAGTCGCATTACTGGTAATTGGAATGATTTGCTCTTGAATAACAGAACCGGTATCCAATCCTTTTTCCATTTGCATAATACCAACGCCTGTTTCCTTATCACCAGCCCATATAGCTTGCTGAACAGGAGAAGCTCCGCGCCAGCGTGGTAAAAGCGAAGCATGTATATTTAAACATCCATATCTTGGAGCATTTAAAATAGCTTGTGGCAATAACAAGCCATACGCAGCAACTACAGCAACATCAAGATTATAAGCAGTAAATTCTTTTTGCACATTTGGATCTTTAAGGCTTTTAGGAGTTAAAACTGGAATATTTTTCAAATCTGCATATTCATGCACAGGTGAGCGTTGAACTTTATGTCCTCTTCCTTTAGGGCGTGGAGGTTGAGAATAAACACATACAACATCATGTCCGCTTTTATATAAAGACTCCAGCGCAAATACAGAAAAATCCGGTGTACCCATAAATCCTATGCGAAGTTTATTCATTACAAAAGCTGCTGTTTTTTAATTTTATCTACCTTACGCAAAATCATATTACGCTTTAAAGATGAAAGATAATCAATAAAAAGATGACCGTTTAAATGATCAATTTCATGTTGAAGCGCATGAGAAAATAATCCTTCAGCATCTATTTCCTGTTCTTTTCCATCATAATCAAGATATTTAATACGCACTTTTGCAGGACGCTCTATAATTGCATATTGCTCCGGTACAGACAAACAACCCTCATCAAAAGTTGAATGTTGCTCTGAACTCCAAATTACCTCCGGATTTGCCATGATAATCGAATTCTTTATAGGAGGTTCCGGATTATTATTTTCTCCACCGCTGCGATAAGAAGAGAGAACTTCTATAACTCCGTTCTTTTCTTCACCGTACTTCCAGCTATTTTCAGGTATATCAAGAACAAGAACACGATTGAGAAGGCCAACCTGATTAGCTGCCAAGCCAATACCCGGAGCTTCATACATTGTTGCCAGCATCTTATCCATTTGTGCTTGAATATCTACGTCAACCCTATCAACAGGCTGTGCCGTTTGTTTAAGAACAGGAGCAGGGGCAATAACTACATCATAAAACTTACTCATAATGGTATTGGATAATATTTTTCAGATAAAAGGTCAAGATATGTATGATTCTAACTATATAATTCTAACGATTATTTTTTGAATGCTTTTGTCTAGCAAAAGATTTCATAAATTTTTCGGATAATTTTACACGCTCTTCCAAAGGAAGTTCTTGTGCAAGTTCAATCATTATTTCAATCTTACGCTCCATCATTTTTTTATGTGTGCTTTGCATATTACGCATAGCTTTCTCAAAAGCTTTTAAATCAAACTCTTCAGCAGCTAAAATACTTCTAATATTTTTACGCGCTTTTTTTGATTGTTCAAACGTTGGCTTTATATCCTTATGTGCTTTTTGAA
Source organism: Alphaproteobacteria bacterium (assembly GCA_023140215.1). GTDB lineage: Bacteria > Pseudomonadota > Alphaproteobacteria > Micavibrionales > Micavibrionaceae > JAJRYK01. Next base: position 22,205 of record JAGLMC010000066.1, on the reverse strand, counting down.
ATGAACGCGCTACTAAATGACGTGATTCAGGTGAAAATTCCTCATTTGCATATTTCCATGAAGTATATTGTAATTTATTAATAACCATTCCACTAATTACGCCTAATAATAAAATATTCAGCATAATCGACAGGGTAAAAAATATTTTGATTTTCCTGCTCATAACCAATCCCTCAATTCTAAACTATCTTCAATATATAAAATGGATAAATCATGTTCAAACATATAAGCATTCTCAAGTTCAAACCCAAAAAAAGTACCTAAAAGTAATAAAAACGCTAGTACAAAAGCCGGTTGTGGTAAAAATAAATTATCAAAAAAAGATATAATCCAGCCATTATAAGAACAACTTTTTTGCTGTGATATGTTTTTAGAGGCATTAATAATATTCGCCACTAAATTAACAGGAAATTGTGGCTCTGCACGTTTTCTCAAAATTTTATCAAGTAGATCAATCATATTATTCCTCCTCATTTATATTCATTTCCATTTACTCCCTGACATTGTCACTACACTCCTAAAGTAGTTAATCTACTTGTCGTCGTTTGTTCCTTGTCAGTAAAGTAAAGCCAAACGATTATAGTATTCCCTGTCGTTGCAAATCATCCCGCAAACTTTTTTTAGCACGCATTAACAATGATTCCAGACCTTTAACTCCAATCTTTAAAACCCCGGCCGCTTCTTTATTGCTAAGGCCTTCATAAAAACACAAATTAAGAGCAATTCTTTGACGTTCCGGCAATTTTTGAATCATACTTTCAAGTATTCGTTGTTGCTCATTTATAACAAGTTGTTCCTCCTGCCCCGACACATTATCTTTTATATAATCAAGAGCCTCAATACCGCTGTATTTTTTTGTTTTACGTAGCGTATCAATCGTTAAATTTATTACCACACGATAAAACCAAGTTGTAAATTGTGCTCCTTTCCCAGACTTCCATCTATCAGGATTTTCCCATAGCTTCAAAAATGCATCCTGCACAATATCTTCAGACATATTTCTGCATGCACATAAACGAAAAGCACAGGCGTAGAAACGTTGCGTATGCCTGCGTACAAGAAGCGAAAAGGCCTGATGATCACCGCTTTTAATGCGCTCCATCAGGCCTTCATCAGTTTCTTTTTCATACATAGCCATAAAAGCACAAGCACTTATAATAAAATGCCTACTCTTGATCTACAGATTTATTTTGTTGGAATTTTTTAACTTTCCCTTTTATCTTTTTTTTCATTTTATTACGAGCAGCTCTGGCCTCATCACGTGAAATCTTTTCATCATCATTGCTATCCATCTCTTCAAAACGTATTTTAGTATACACAATATATTCATCATAAGAAATATAACCATCGCCATTTGTGTCTTTTTTATCAAATACTTGCCCCATATTACGACCAGCATTATTAGTCTTTTTAGCTGTTTCAGTTTTTTCAGCAGTCTGTGCATAAACAACAGAAGCAGATAATACAAATAAAGCTGTTGTTAAAATAAATAGTTTTTTCATTATCTTAATTCCTTTTAATTTATTGATATAAGTAATACGTATAAAAACATATAAATCCTTCGAATTTTTATATTTCTATCACAAGCTATACTTTATATCACTGTATTTATTCACTTTTTTAAGGAAAAGCATAAAACTATTTTGCATCACCAATATCAAAATAAATACGATATCCATACTCATCATTTGACGGCAAAGATACAGACGTAATTAAACGCCCCGGCTTTTTCAAAGCAATAAACAGCTTTGTTCCATTACGATAAGATCTTACAGAATAGCCGGTAATAAGTGAATAAAACTGAAATATTTCCTTTTTAGATGCTGTCCATTTCGTATTAGGAAGATCAATAAGTAAATATCCTTTCTTATTATTAAGTTCATAACTAAAATCAGACAAACCAGTCATATCCAAAACAAAACGGATTTTTTCCGGATGTTCTCCAATACGAACATTTTTAATAACAGATACCCCAACTACAGACTCTAAAGCTGAAAGTTTATTAGCTATGTTATGAATTGGCTTTTTTGCAAAAACAAACTTGGATTTTAGACAAGAATCAATAAAAGTCGACTTAGCTGTCATAAATTCTTTAGAACCACGCACAGGTTTTCTAACAGGCAAAATAATTCCATCTAAAAATTGAGAAGAATCCAGTCGTAATATCCTGAAATGAGAAGTATTCCCCAACATATTCTTACTATTTATATATGTTCCACCACTTTTAACATGCTTAGGATCAACCTTTAAGCGAGCCTTCATATGTTGTTCGAGGGGTGAAAGCTCTTTCTTATCTTCAATAAATTCCCAACACCCTTTGGAACTTAATAAAGATTCTGCATTTGTATATTTCTCCGATTTTTTAGTTATAACATTATATGTTTGTCGCTCTGAATGCTGTATCTGACATCCATTTGTTACAAATAATGCCATAAGAAAAAAACAAAATTTTAATCGAAATCCAAAAATCATAATAAAATCTTACGTGAATAATAATCTTTTAGGAACTTTATGAGACAATAATAAATTGAGCAATATTTAGAACTTCTTGTTCGGTTTATTATCCACACAACAGTATTTTGCAACAATATGGTAAATGTTTTGCGTTAAATAATTATTTTTAGATAAAATTAATAAAAAATTAAACAAAACAATGAATACTGATTGTAACAAATAACGAGGGTGATATGTCAGATAAAATGAGCGGAATCGACGCGACCTCCGGCTTTCAACTAAAAAATCATTTAATAGGATGCCTTGAAGCCGCACTTTTCATGCCAGTGTGTGCAAAGAGATTTAACAGTAGCTCTAAAGCCATGAAAAAATCATTCCTTATTCCTTTTATGATATTGCCCATTACTTTAATTACTGTACTGAGCGCGCATCCACATGCAGATATTACCGGTGGAACACAAACACTTTTAATGGTGATCTACAGTATGCGCCTGTTTATTTATCTGGGCGTATTTTTTGGTATTGTTTATTTCATGGCTAAAAACATGAACAGATTGGAACAATTCAATCAATTTGTCACAGCAAATAACTGGCTGACACTTCCAGCGGCTATTTTAACTCTTCCATTACTCATTGCATTTATAAACGGATATTACAGTTGGGCAGACATTTATCCGCTTATGATTTGCATTACACTATATTCCTACGCATATACAGGATTTATGGTCACACACATATTGCGCATACCATGGGAGCTTGCATGCTTTATTATGGTTATCGGTATGGCAGTACATCAAACATCACTAGACGTACTAAAATGGGCAGCAGTACAAACAGTTTACCTCATTAGCTAAGATTTAATAATAAAAGCTAAGATTTGGTAATAAACCGTTTAAAAAATCCTATATAACGCTCAGGTTTTTCTGAAATCGCCATATGTGTTAAAATCATCACAATCCAGACTAGACAAAGCACCCATTGCGGTACACCGAACTCAATAAATCCATAACCAATTCCGCCAAATACAAAAGAAATCAATAAAACACAAGCCGTTGCCTGTCCAACACTAAACCCTGCTTCAATAAAATGATGATGAAAATGACCGCGATCAGGTGAAAACGGATGCTTGCCTGCACGCAAACGACGATAAAATTGTGCACAGGTGTCTATAATCGGCAAGGCAAGAAGCCAAGCAATCGAAATCGGTTTAAGAATTACCGGATGTGGTTCTTGAGTTAAATCAATACAAAACCAAGCTAAAACAAGTCCAAGCCCCATACTTCCGGCATCTCCAAGAAACACTGATGCTTTTTTGCAAATTGGACTACGCAAATTAAATACAAGAAATCCCAAAAGCGCACCAAATAAAGGATATAAAGATTTTAAATTCTGTGTTTCACCTGCAATAAAACACGCCAGCATTAACCAAAATAATATCCCAAAAGAAATTCCTCCAGCTAACCCATCCAATCCATCCATAAGATTAATTGCATTAATAAAAAGCACTACAGCTATAATAGAAAATGGAATAGAAATTAACCATAAATTCAAATCACCAAACCCAAAAAGATCACCAAGATGAAAAAGCTGAGCTTGTCCAGAAACAACAATCACCGTAGTGGCAACAAACTGCATCGTAAATTTAATCCACGGACTGATATGCCTGTAATCATCAAACGCTCCAACTATCATAATGAGGATTAACCCCAGATATAACGGCCAATAATGCTCTATAGATTGTCCTGAAAATAAACCAACAACCATCATAACAGAAAAAATAACCAACCCTCCAATTGGAGGTACAGACATTTCATGCTGTTTTCTACCACCGGGAGCATCAACAAAACCATACCGAAAAGCAAGCCTTACCGCTAACGGCATTAATAAAACCACAGCCAAGAAAGCTATAACACCGGCAATATCTTCATGAACAAGAATATATAAATTCATAAAGCTGTCTTTATCATAAGAAATGCTTTACTAAAAGTGCTTGTTGCACATTAATTCCTTATAAAGAAAAACCATGACATTCAATCCTCTTTTTGAAATCTCAAATTTACCCAATTATGCGCCCGCCTTTGATTTAATAAAAACTGAACATTATTTACCTGCCGTTGAATCTTCTATCGAAAAAGCTAGAAAAAATATAAATACTATCAAATCAAACATAGAAACTCCTGATTTTGAAAATACAATTGTTGCACTTGAAACATCCTCAGAATTACTAGGACAAGTAACCGGTATTTTTTATAACCAACTTTCCTGTATGGGAGGTGATGAATTACACGATCTGGTAGAAAAAATTGGCCCCTTAAATGCTAATTTTTCAAGCGATATAATATTAGACACTGATTTATTCAAACGCATTAAAAACGTCTATGACAAAAGAGAATCATTAAACCTGAATATAGAGCAATTTAAACTTCTTGATGAAACATATAAAGATTTTGTACGCGGTGGTGCGCTTCTAGACAATAAAAAGAAAAAGCGACTAAGGCAAATCAATGAGGCACTTTCAACGCTCAGCCCAACATTCATGAATAATGTTAATAAATCCGCAGAAAACTTTGAGCTTATTATTACAAATAAAGATGACTTGGCAGGACTTCCAAAAAGCGCAATAGACACTGCAAAGCATTCTGCCGAGGAAAAAGATTATAAAGATAAATGGCTTTTTACACTTGATTATCCGAGCTATATTCCCTTTGTGCAATATGCAGATAACCGAAATTTACGAAAGAAAATATGGCATGCATTTGCTTCCAGAGCATGGAAAGATGAATATGATAACTGTGAAAACATTCTTAAAATCACAGCTCTTCGCCATGAACGCGCACAACTATTAGGTTATGATACACACGCTCATTATGTTCTGGAACGCCGAATGGCAGAAACTCCTGAAACAGTTTTTAATTTCCTTAAAAAAACCAAAAACGTTTACAAAAGTGCTGCGAAACAAGAACTCAAAGAACTACAAGAATTTGCACAAAAAACAAGCGATATTGAAGAACTTCAACCTTGGGATGTTAGCTATTACAGCGAAAAACTTAAACAAAAACTCTTTAATTTTTCTTCCGAAGATTTACGTCCATATTTCCAGCTTGATAAAGTCTTAAATGGCTGTTTCGAGCATTTCAGCAAATTATTTAACCTGCGTTTTGAACAAGCCGAAAATTATCCAACATGGCATAAAGACGTAAAAACATTTGATGTTTATGACAAAACAAACAACGCATTTATTGGCACTCTTTACGGAGACTTTCATCCACGTATAGGGAAAAAACCCGGAGCATGGATGACTACATATCGTGGACAAGGCCTATTTCAAGGTAAAATCGAACGTCCATTAATTGCTATTATATGTAATTTCACAAAACCGACAGCCAATAAACCTTCATTAATAACACACGGCGAAGTTACAACATTATTTCATGAAATGGGACACGCCATTCACGGACTTCTTTCCAATGTTACTTACAGTTCTTTAAGCAGTCCAAATGTTCTTTGGGATTTTGTAGAGCTTCCTTCTCAAGTACAGGAAAATTGGTGCTACGAAAAAGAAACACTAGATCTTTTTGCACAGCATTATGAAAGTGGAGAAAAAATTCCAAAAGACTTAATTAAAAAACTCCGTTCTGCTAAAAACTTTATGATTGGCTGGAGCGGACTTCGACAAACAAGCTTTGGAAATCTTGATATGATGTGGCACACAGTTAATCCAGACGCTATTACCGATGTTGCAGCATTCGAAGACAAGCACACAAAAGACACATCTTTATTTCCGCGTTTGGCAGGGCCTTTTTCCTGCTCTTTCGGTCATATTTTTGCCGGTGGTTATTCTGCCGGATATTACAGTTATAAATGGGCAGAAGTCTTAGACGCAGATATATTTGAAGTTTTTCTTAAGAACGGGCTTTACGATCAAAAAACAGCAACACGCTACAAAAATGAAATTTTAAGCAAAGGCGGATCTCAACATCCTAGTATTCTTTATAAAAATTTCAGAACTCGTGATGCAGATCCAAATGCTCTACTTCGACGAGAAGGCCTCTTGCAAAATTCAGCTAAAATGAGCAACATTAATAAAAAAGGACAATGATAAGCATAAGGAAAAATAAATTATGGATCATCCATTAGATGGAAAATACCGGATTACCAGCACAAACAGTCGTTACGGTGATATAGAAAAACGCAGTGACGGTGAAACGGAAATCCGTAAAAGTCAAACTGAACGCTTTGATGAAGCTAATTGTAAGTGGACGAGTACATTTACAATTATTAATGATAATGAAGTTAAAATGATATCCATCGCAGATCCAAGCAATGCGGCAATAGATTTCCTTCTAACAGCTCCAGATGGCTCTCCATCACAAAAATCTGTAACTTATGAAGCAACACTCAAGCTGGCTCGCAAAGGAGATAAAATACAAATGTCAGGACAAATCCATTACGGAAATGATGTTGTGTTCCTTACAATGCGCAAATATGATGATTAGGGCTTGGGGTTATCAATTATAAGCATATCGGCAATATCTTGAATATGTGTAATTTCGTTTATAGTTATTGCTTTTGCAAGCTTTGTTTTTTTGTTCTTTATAGATGGTATTATTGCATCTTTAAAACCTAGTTTAGAGGCTTCTTTTAGGCGTAAATCAGATTGTGCAACTTGCCTGATTTCGCCTGCTAATCCAATTTCACCAAAAAGTACTGTTTCAGCAGGAATTGGCGTACCGCTTAGTGCGCTCATTAATGCTGCTGCTATAGCAACATCAGCGGCAGGTTCATGAATACGTATACCTCCGGCGATATTTAGAAATATATCATGGCTTCCGATATTTATTCCGCATCGTGTTTCAAGTACGGCTATAATCATTGCCAAACGATTAGAATCATATCCGAGAACAGCTCTGCGTGGTGTGGCTAATGATGATGGTGCTATAAGAGCTTGTACTTCAACCAGAATAGGGCGTGAACCTTCTAGTGCTGCAAGTACGGCGCTTCCTGATACGTCACCGTGACGTTGTGATAGAAAAAGTGCTGACGGGTTTTCAACTTCAATTAAGCCTTCGGCAGCCATTTCGAAAACCCCGATTTCATCTGTAGGGCCAAAACGATTCTTAACAGCTCGTAAAATACGGAATTGATGGTTGCGATCACCTTCAAAATATAAGACTGTATCAACTAAATGTTCAAGAACTCTTGGCCCTGCAATTTGACCGTCTTTTGTAACATGCCCTACAAAAATTACAGCTATATTTTTTGTTTTAGCTGTACGTATAATTTCCTGTGCAGACGTTCGGACTTGTGTAACTGTACCCGGAGAACTGTCAATAGAATCAATAAACATTGTTTGAATAGAATCAATAATAAGAAGTGATACCGGTTGTTTAACATCTTCTATTGATGCGACTATATCACGTACATTAGTTGCGCTAGCCAGTTCTACAGGTGTATCGGCTAATCCTAAACGTTGTGCGCGCATACGTATTTGATCTATAGATTCTTCTCCTGAAACGTACATACAACGTATTTCTTTTTTTGCTAAAACACATACGGCTTGTAATAATAATGTTGATTTTCCAATGCCGGGATCTCCACCAATAAGAACAGCAGATCCCGGTACAAGCCCACCGCCTAAAACGCGGTCAAATTCATTAATGTTTGTAATGTGTCGTGGATATATTGTTTTTGCATTTTTGCTATTTAAGTGAACAAATTCAATATGACGGCCTTTTTTTCTTGTACCAAGTCCTTTTGGTGCGGCTTGTGTTATTTCTTCGATTATCGAATTCCACTCATTACAGCTTTCGCATTTACCTGACCATTTTGAAGTAGTTGATCCGCAAGATTGACAGACATATGTTCTTTGTGCTTTTGCCATAGAATCATTTATGCAGGAATAAAAAGAACATTACAAGAACATTTTTATTTATAATGCACCTTTTTTATTATTTCTGCCATTATATCATTTATGAGAATTTTATTTATTACATCCAGCCGTATTGGTGATGCCGTACTTTCATGCGGTTTGCTTGATTATATAGCAAAGCATACTCCGGATGCCAAAGTTACAATTGTTTGCGGAGTGTTATCAGCATCTTTATTTGAAGGCTATCCATTGCTTGATGAGCTTATACCATTAAAAAAACAAAAACATAACAAACATTGGTTGCTCTTGTGGAAACGTGTGGTTAGAACTCGATGGGATATTGTGGTTGATTTACGTAATTCTGTAATGTCCAGATTTATCATATCTGATAAGCTTTATACTATTGGCAAACATGTTGATAAAAGTGCGCATAAAGTTATTCAAAATGCGGAAATTATGAAGCTGGAAGATGTTCCCAATCCGAGACTTTGGTTTACTGCTGCTCAATTAAATACAGCTAAAGCATTGATTCCAGATGGAAAGCCGGTGCTTGGCGTTGGAGCAACAGCTAATTGGCTTGCCAAAACATGGCCTTCAGAGCGGTTTATTAAGGTTGTAAATTGGGCGATTTCTGATAATGGGATTATGCCAAATGCACGCGTTGCTGTATTTGCTGCTCTTGGTGAAGAAGAAAATGCTCGTAAAGTATTAGCTTGTGTGCCGGAAGGACAAGCTCTTGATATTATTGCCAAGACAGATCCGGGTAGTGCTGCTGCAACTTTAGCGCGGTGTAGCTTTTATATTGGCAATGATTCTGGATTAATGCATTGCGCTTCAGCAGTAGATATTCCGACACTTGGACTTTTTGGACCAAGCTATCCGCATTTATATAGACCTTGGGGTGAAAATTCTTCATATATTTCAACGCCGGAAAGTTTTGATGAGCTTATTGATTATGAAGGATATAGCTCCTCCGATGCTCCATGTCTTATGGAATCATTAAGCGTTGACGTTGTAATAAAGAAAATTGAAGACTGGATGCGCTCTAAGAATAATGCATGAATTTAAGCTTCGTGACACCAGATACGTTAAGTATTAATTAGCTATTTTGATACATCGTAAGACAAGTGCTCAACTCGTTCCCATCCATGTGATAACATACAGCTTTCAAAATCATGAAAATCTTTATGTTCAGTAAGCAATGTACGATCATATTCCGGTGCATCCCAATTTTTAAGTTTTTTCGAATCCGGATCAAGAAGCTTTCCTCCAGAACTTATCGGGATTGAATTTCTTAGAATGCCCAGACGTTCCAATTCTTTTAATTCTGTCACGCAATGCGCAATATTACGGTTAAGCATTTGCTCTGCTTTTATGCCTCTAATGTGAATGCTTTCAGAAACAGAAATACGTTGCCAATACTGACCATCTTTAGTTTTATCTCCGCAACAAGCTGTGAGTGAGATTGTTACTGCTATGCAGGCTAAAATTAAAAAATTCTTGTAGATCATAATTATTTTACCAGTTTGAACAAAAAAATCATTTAAATTATAGCAAGAGCTGATTATGTGCTCAATGGAGATTTAGTAGCTTTATTGATCTGTCCACCATGTTTCAAGTACAATTCCATAAAGAGGCGTTTTATTAGGGCGATGAATAGGTTTCCAATAACTTATATAATCTGCTCCAGAATAGTAAAGCGGTATTATGTAATGGCCGTTTAGAAGTTTGCTATCAAGTTGTTGTGTAGTGTCAATAAGCTCTTTACGGGTTTTTGCTTGTGCAATTTTGCTAGAAAGTGCATCAATTTCCTTGTCACATATACCGGCATAATTCCATTGTGCAGGCTGGTTAGCAGCTTCGCACGTCCAATAAAGCATTTGTTCTGTGCCGGGAGACAGGCTATTTTGCCAATAATGTAGAGTCATATCATAATCATATTCATTTAAACGATCGAGAAAAGATGCGCTGTCTTGTGTGCGTATTAATGTTTTAATGCCCAGTTTTTTAAGTGAATGTTTAAAATGAAGCGCTATTTTTTCATCTTCAAGAGTATTAATGAGGATTTCAAATTTAAAAATCTTACCGTTTTTAACACGATTACCATTTTCAACAATCCATCCTGATTCTTTTAAAAGCTCATTGGCCATATGCATTTTAGCACGTGGAGAGGCTGTTTCTTTTATTTGTGATACTGATATTTGTGTTTGTGATGCTAATTCTGAATTTGGAAAATAACTGTTAATTTGTTTATATTGTCCGTGGAAAATATTTTTATTAATCCATTCAAAATCAAAAATCAGGTTTAATGCTTTACGAACGCGAATATCATCAAAAGGAATTCTCCGTGTGTTAAAAATCATAGCGCGAACACGTTCCGGTCGCCCATGAAATATATTTTCTTTGATTACTTTACCTTTACTAAGGGCTGGGAAATCATATGCACTGATCCATTTTCCGGCATCAAATTCTCTGCGAATGTCAATATCTCCGGATTTGAAAGCCTCAAGAGCTATTGTATCATCTCGATAATAATCATAAGTAATGTGCTGAAAATTGAAATGCCCAATGCGGGTTAGAGTATCTTTTGCCCAGTAATCTTTTTTGCGCTTATAAGTGATTTGTCGTCCCGGTTCAAATTTCTCTATTTCATATGGGCCATTTAACAATGGAATTTCAAGCGTTGTCTTGTCAAATATACGATTGTGCCAGTAGGTTTTGGAAAGTATCGGCATAAGGGCTATAATCATGACGGTTTCTTGATCGTATCCATCTCCGAATGTGAAATGAACTGAAAGATTTTCACGTTTTTCTACTGTTTTAACTAACTTGTAAATACGGCGCATATTAGGACGGCCGGACTCTCGTAAAGTTTTAAAAGAAAAAATAACGTCATCGGCTGTGATCTGGCTGCCGTCATGAAAGCGTGCTTTTGGATTTATATGTACAGTAATAGAAGAGCGGTCTTCAGGAATATCTATACGTTCTGCAATTAATGGATACATTGTAAATGGTTCATCCCAAACTCTTTCCATCAAGCGGTCATAAACTAGATTAAGTCCTTGCACAGCCGTGCCTTTAATGCTGTAAGGGTTGAGAGTATCGAATGTGCCTATTGTAGACATTGTGATATGTCCGGCTTTGGGAGCTTTTGGATTTACGTAATCTAGGTGGGCGGCGTTTGCATCGTATTTAGGATTGCCGTGCATTGCCAAGCCATAATATTCTTTCGCATTGGCGTGTGAAATAAATATAAATGATAATAAAATAAAAAATGTTAGTCTTAGATTCATGGATATAATCATACCAAAGCGAAAAGAACCTTCCAATCCTTATTTAAATCGTATTACTTTAGTGAAGGGTGATATTTCCGCGCAAAATGTAGATGCGGTGGTTAGTATAATTCCTAAAAGCCTTGAATATCATGGTTCTGTGAATGCGTCTTTGTTGGAAGCAGCAGGAGAACAACTGGATGAATTTATTTTAAATAATGTATACAGACCACGCTCTGATGATATTTATGTTGTACCCGGATTTAATTTACCATGTAAATTTTTGATTTTTTGTATTGTGCCTGAATGGAGAAATGATTTTGATCGCAAAGACAGAGATTTACTTGCTGCTTGCCGTGGAGCTATAGAGATGGCTCAAAATAAAGATATGGATGTAATTGCTTTTCCACCATTGGCTTCCGGTAAAAATGCTTTTCCAAAAAAGCGCGCGGCTCGTTTGATTATACGCGGAATATCAGATCGTCTTGATGGAACGCTTAAGGAAGTAAGGATAGTTTCTCCCGATCAAAATAGTTATGATATTTTTAAAGAACGTCTGATTTAATTTTAACATAAAGTGCAGGGCTGACATTTGGGAGAATTTAAACTTTCGGATTCCGGTTTACTCACAAAGATTGTAAATTTAAGTTGAAAACCATTAATCACGCTCGATAATAACCTATAGAAGATTAATAATTCTTTCAGTATCAATCATGTTATTAATTTTTCTAAAAGCTTTATTAAACAAAAGAAATTGTAATGTTCCATATGCCACAAAGAAACATTAGTAATGAAAATATACCGCTTATTATCCCTATCCAGACAAAAATATTGTAAGCGTAGTATGACATTTTTTCCTTAAAAGTAAGCTTTTCATATATATCAATATAATCTTGCTTATGTGCTACGTAAAGAATTGTAGGATACCAACGGTGGCAAAAGTACGTAAAAAGGGCGGATAGTAAAATTGCGGAAAGACTTGCTGACCAAGCTAAAAAAGAGTTTGGAATAGATTTAGCAATTATATCTGCTTCAAAAACTGGATTTTTATTTAAAGAAAAACTTCCTATAAATGCTATAGAAGCAAGTATTGCTGTACTATTCAATGTTACTAACATTTTTATACAGAAATTACTATAGTCAATCATGATAACGTTTGCAGCTTCCCATCGCTCTCGATATTTTTCCCTTTCTATTTCTTCTTTAACCCGGCGTTCTTCAGCAACCATTTTCTTTTCTCCTTTTATTAAAATTAACACAATAGTCTGATTACAAACAATATATAGCAATAAGATTCCCCTTGCTCCGCTCCATTCTTTCCCGTAAAGTCAGAAATGAGTTGTACAGGTGATCTGTGCAGCTCGCGGGGCTTCAAAACCCTTTCGTAAAAGCGGCTGGCATCAGCCGTTATTTGGTGTATTTTCTTTAAAAAGAAACGCATCAAAAAGATGCCGCACCTCGGTCTTTGGCCGGGTGGCGGTGGTGCATGTCCAAGGCTTCGGCCTAAAGACTATCGCGCCGTTTTCTTTTACGAGCGGTTTTGAACATCCGGCTACCAGAGATCACCTCTGGTGGTTTTTTTTATTAACTTAAAAACGGGAGTTAAAACCGATGAAAAAACTACTCTGTACCGCAGCTTGTATAGCTGCATTTACATTTCCTGCACAAGCGCAAGAGATGAATTTCAAACCATATGTTGGTTTTGATCTGCAAAGATCAGTCTATGATTATAATAATTACGATATTGGTGGTGGCTTGGCACTGGATGGAAATACTATTTTAGAAGACAGTCTTGATGGTCTTAATATTCATGTTGGAAATCGCTTTTATAAAAATTTGGGGGTAGAGTTTGGCTATTTCCGTACCAAAGAAGAGAGCAAAAGTATTGCCAATGGAACAACTGTTGGATCGGGTATTGTCACAGCGGTTGATTTTAGCACAGACGTAAAAGTGCAAGGCATAATGCTTGACGGGCTTGGTTATTTGCCATTAGACAAAGAAGGAAAGTTTGAATTAATCGGCACAGCAGGTCTTAGCTGGAGTAAAGCTGAATTTACAGCAACGATTCCGGGCACTGGTTCTATTGATGCTGATGAAAGTGAAATCGGTTTCCGTGTCGGCGGTGGTGCGCAAGTTAACTTTACAGATAATATAAATATGCGTGGTCTTGTGCGTTATCAAACAGCTGATTTTGATGATGTTGTTGATAATGCATGGACTTACGGATTAGGCTTAAATTATAGTTTCTAAGATTTATAGCAACTTATATTTATTCCTTTATACACATAGCCTCCCTTATCTTAATGGATTCGGGAGGTTTTTGTTGCTTTATGAACTAATGTTCATATTTACGATAACTATGCATAAAGAATGTGTAAAAACTATAAAATTTTAGGCTAATAACCAATTGAAAAATTATAAAAGCGGGCAATACAATATCGCATAGTATTGATTTACAAGACAAAATTAATATAGTGATTTTTTAAACAGAACCCTCAGACTATTTTGTACTTAATCTATCAGGCGGTGTTATAATACCGGCAGATACAACAAGTTTCACACCTTCTTCTACGGTCATATTGAGATAAATCAGTTCTTTTTTTGGAACAAACAAAAGATAGCCCGATGTTGGATTAGGTGTTGTCGGTACAAAAACATTAATTGTTTCCTGTTTAGTAACGCGCTGTACTTCACCTTGTGATTTTCCAGTTACAAATCCTATAGACCACACGCCTTTGCGTGGATATTCCATCATAACAACCTCTCGGAAAGCTTGAGATTGCGTAGCCATAATAGTTTCAAATATTTGTTTAATTGCACTGTAAATTGTACGAATTACAGGCATGCGATCAACAACATATTCAGAAAGACGGATAATTAAACGTCCAAAGAAATTTGTAGCAAACCAGCCAATAATAACAAAAAACGCTAAAGCAACAATAAGTCCAAGTCCCGGAATAGTTGTCTCACCGTATAAGTCGCTATACCATTGATCCGGTATAATTTTTGCAACCCGATTATCAATAAATGTTAGAAAAACCCAAGTTAAATATATAGTAATGCTGATAGGTGCAGTCACTAAAATTCCGGCAAACAAATATCCACGCAAACGAGCCATAGGACTCATATTCGTACCTTTGGTGTGTTCATTTAATGCTTTTTCAGTAGAATTTTCTTCCCTCATCAGGGCAATATGACGTGGCTCTTAGCAAAAAGCAATGATGAATAAAGAATTATCATACGAAATAATATGATTATTTAGTCATGTTTTTTTCTTTTATATAATTGTAGGAAAAATCAATAAGAAAAGTCAGGTTTTGTTGTAGGCTTTGGTGCTATGTAATCGCTATTTGATTGTTGTAAAGCTGTTACAATCCGTAAATTACGCTCAATCTCAAATCTGTAAGGCGCGACTGCTTGCGCTTTTTGGAGTATTTCTATTGATTCATTCAGGAAGCCTTGTGATGCAAGGTTTAGAGCTAAATTATTCATAATTGTTGTTGGGTCTCCTTGCCAGTGATCGAGACCTTTGCGGAAAGCACGCTCAGCTTTTTTGTGCATTGCTTGAGCATCTAGAGAAATTCCTAAATAGTGATATGCGCGGAAATCACTTTCATTTTTAAGGATTGCTTTTTGTGCATATTCTTCTGCTGAAAAATAGTTTCCTTTTGCAAGTTGAATAGCGGCATATTCTGTTTTTATGCTCGATGGACTTTCTTCATCATTTGCAAATGGAGCTAATATGATTGCGGCTTTGTTGAGATAATCATTTTTTCTGAGTGCTACAGCATAGTTTAATGTGGCATTTATATCGTTGCTGTTACGTTTATATATTTTTTCAAGATATACTATGGATTTTGCTGATTCTCCAGCTAAATTAGCCTTAATTGCCGCTCGTTGAAGTGCTGAATCGATTTTAGATGTTCTATTATATTGATCTTCTACAGCTTGATTTGTTTGACAAGCAATAAGAAAAGCACACATACCAAGGCTTAGTAGAGTCTTATATATTTTCTTTTTTATTATCATATCTATTTTGCCCTAATATTCTTGGTTTGGTCATTCATCATTAATTTCTTTATCGCCTGAAGATTCATAAGAGACATTTCCTGCCGTTTCACTCATTGCTCCATCATTGCTATTTGCATCACTTTCACTGGATGCAATGGAAATTTCATGGCACATATCAGGGCAGTAATATACTTTTATAGGTTGACAATTTTCATCATCGCTTGTTGCGCAAGATTGTCTGATCCTTATATATTTTTTCTTTGGGCTAGCTACAATTACATGTCTTTGCATTAAAATATTACTTTCATGGTCAAGAACTGTAAAATGCGTAGCTCCGGGGCTTTTTGGT
Organism: Alphaproteobacteria bacterium; assembly: GCA_023140215.1. Taxonomy (GTDB): domain Bacteria; phylum Pseudomonadota; class Alphaproteobacteria; order Micavibrionales; family Micavibrionaceae; genus JAJRYK01. The sequence goes on along the minus strand of JAGLMC010000066.1, from coordinate 6,250 downwards.
ACAAGAACAAGAGTTTTAGCTGAATCTGCAAGAATATTTAGATGTGCCGGATTACCGATAATAATTGTTTTAGCTTCTCGTTCAAGACGTATAAGCTCTGATTTGTCTGGAGTAAGACGCACCGGTGGATGTGTTGACGTATCTATATTTGCATAGGACGAATCACTGGAAAATGTTTTTGCAGGTAGTATATCAACATTGATTCCTATTGGCGTTATATCCTGCGCGTGCGCGATTAAAGGCATATTAATAGCCAGAAAGAAAATACATAGATATAAAGATTTTTTAATATTCATTGATTTTAAGAGTGACATGGAAGCACCGTGAAAGGAAGGGACAAGTAGCGATACTTTCATGAGTATAACTTGTACCGAAAGAAAAGGCACTATCTTTTTGTTTTTATTTGATTGAAGCGGTTACACTCTTCTGGATAGCCCTTTGAGACTTTACATGTTTTCTGGTGCTATAACTAAACATAAGACTAATCCCAAGAGTGAAAAAAATAATTCAATTTTAACAAAGCTATAATAACGCTGAGAGAGTCCATTTAGTATTAATTCATATTGACAGCGTCGTTTAAAAACTATTATAAAAGGCTCCTATAATCTATGTGGAAAAGGGTTTTATATGGATTTGGACTATTAAACATGGTGCGATATCAAGTTAGACATAATTTAATTTGTAATCATCGTGTTCCGAATTTAATTCCTGATTGCGGCATCCTCTTTCATTAGCAAGTAAAAATGTGCTTGAAAGTTAGAGTTTCTGCAAGAGTTGGAATATATTCTAGATTATTGGGGTGTAGCCAAGCGGTAAGGCAATCGGTTTTGATCCGATCATGCGCAGGTTCGAATCCTGCCACCCCAGCCATTCTTTATATTTTATTAAATTAAATCAATGAGTTAGCGTCATTGTAACATTGAAAATGCTCAACCAGCCCAAACAAAATAAAACCTTTATATTCTTTATCTCATGACTTCACTATTTAAAAAAATATAGATATGATATGCGTTGTGATTTAAGGTCTCTAGTCAGAGTTTTAAAATAATTTATCCGGAGCATCTATTCATTGTCTCAAGATATTAAACGTCTTTGTTGGCGAACAAGTTTAATCTGTTTTGAAATTATAACCGTTATTACCGTACTTTTAACGTTGGTTATTGGTGTGCTGGTTTTGCGTTTAACTACCGAGCTTGTTGATATTGGTTTTGCTAAAAATTACATTCAAGACGCTTTACGTAATACTGAGCGTGGAACTTATACAACAATGGATAAACTTGTTCTTCATTGGCCTGATTTGAATGGGCCTCTTTTACTTGGATTACAAGATGTAAAGGTTTTTGATGCTAATGATAAAGTTATTATTGCGATAGATGAAGTAGCGCTGAGTTTATCAAAAAGGCAATTACTTATTGGTCATATTGCGCCAACAGCTCTTATTCTTAAAAAACCGTCCTTACATGTTGTACGTCAAAAAAACGGTAAAATTGATATTGATTTTTCTGCAATAGGGAATTTTAGTTCTAAAGAAACTGTGGCTAAAGATTCTAATAATCAAAGAGCTTTTGCAGAGCGTATTTTAAAATATATTTCCCATCCTGATGCAGAGCTAGATTCTGATTCTCCGTTGACAACATTGAAAGCTCTTAAAATTCAAGAGGCGCGTTTAGTTATTGATGATCGTTTGTTTAATACGGTGTGGGATATTCCTCGTCTTGATGCATCTTTTCGTTCAACGCAGGTAGGCTTGATCGCTGATTTTTATACACTTTTACCAAGTATCAATAACAAATATGGAATTCTTGAGAGCAATTTTCTCTTTTCGTGGGATAGTCATGATATTGATCTGGAAGCATCATTGACTAATTTTTCTCCCTCTATTCTCGCCGATAAATTTGTAGAATTATCCAGTCTTAAAGATCAAGATATTACATTTAATGCGCATATTTCCGCAAAGTTAAATTCTGATTTTACGCCTCAAAAGGTAAATTTTATTATTGATGCTGATAAGGGAGCTGTAGTTATTCCTGAAATCTCTGTAGCTCCTTTACCAATTAAAGATTTAATGCTTAATGCTTTTTATGATGACTCAACACAAAAGCTTTCGATTTCTGAGTTTAAAGTAATAGCTAAAAACGTGCCTATTCGCGCTGAAGGATCTTTTATTTATAAAAATGATACTATTCATGCCCCCGTAAAAATTATGGTTGATAAACTTGAACAATCAAAAATTGCGCCATTTTGGCCGGTTATTGCCAAAGGAGATAATAGTGAAAAATGGATTGTAGAACGTATTTCCAATGGAACATTTTATGATGCATTTGTAACTATGGATCTTGCTTTTACGAAAGATGATAATGGCTGGAACAAAGATGCTAAAAACATTGAGGCCGGCTTTGCTTTCGATGACATGAATATTGATTATAGATCACCTATGATACCTGTTTCCAAAGCATCCGGTTCTGGTGTTTTTAATTATGATAAAGAAACTCTCAATATTGATATAGATCAAGCTATGATTGCTGATCTTAATATTAAAGATGCAAAAATAGAGCTTTGTAATATTATTGAGTCTGGTGCCGGTACAGCAGATATTAATATTAAACTCGAAGGCCCATTTAAGGATGTTTTAAACTATGTTTCAAAAGAGCCTATTGCTTTAGAACATGATTTTAACATGTCTAAGATCGCAGGAACGGCAGATATTATCGTTAATATTAAATTTCCAACATCTAAAAATCTTAGAGTTAAAGATGTTAAAGTTGCTATGAATGGAGTTTTACACAATGCTGTTTTGCCTAGCGTTGTGCAAGGCTTAGACCTAACAGAAGGCCCTTTTAAAGTAAGCATAGCGGATAATCAATTTTTCATTAATGGTAATGGAAAGCTTGGTGGGCGTAAGGTTCATGTTAATTATAATGAATTTTTAAACAGTAAAGGAAAAGCTTATAAGAATAAGGTTAAAGTTTCTTTGGTTTTTGATCCAAGTTTAAGAAAACATTTTGGAATTAATCTTAATGAATTTTTAGAAGGCTCTGTTCCTGTTAAAGTGACATATACAGAATTTTCCGGTGGCCGTTCTGAAGCGGATGTTCGTGTTGATTTAACATCAGGACGCTTTTTTGTTGAGCCTTTTGGTTATGAGAAAGCAATCGGTGTGAAGGGTAATGCACGAATGAAAGTCATTCTGCAAAATGGTGTTGTTAAAGAAATTCTGGATCTTGTTGCATCTGCTCCTGAATTTAAACTTAGTAATTCTCATTTACTTTTTCATCAGCAAAATAGAGAAACAGAGCTATATCAAGGACATCTTAGAAATTTTGTGATTGATGAATCTACTGGAGATTTAGAATTTAATATTGAATCTGACGGACGTATAAATATATCTATTGAAGCATCTATGTTCGATATCAGGCCTTTTTTAAGAGAAGATGAAAATAAAAATAAAATTTATAATAATCCGCCTATAGCGATTTCAATAAAAGCAAAGCAAATGCGCAGCGATGACAATCAAATCATTCAATATGGTAAGATTTATGCCGATATTGATGCTCAGGGACGTTTTAACCAACTTGAATTTGATGCTATTGCAGGTTCAGGTGATATTTATTTACGCTTTAAGCCTGATGAAACAGGAAAACGCACATTTCGGCTAGAAGCTGATAATGCCGGTGCAGCGCTTCGTGCTTTTGGAGTTTATGATAAAATAGTTGGTGGTAAACTTATAGCTTATGCTGAGCCAACTCGTGGAATTTATGATCGTAATCTTTTAGGTGCGGCTGAAATTACAAATTTTAAAGTTGTAGAAACTCCTGCACTTGCACGCCTGCTCGCTGCTTTATCGCTTCCCGGTTTGTTATCTGCTTTAGATAATCAAGGCATAATATTTACAAAATTAGAAGCAAATTTTGATTGGCTTTATCGTCAAGACGGTGGATTGTTAGTTCTCAAAGAAGGCCGTACATCTGGAAATTCATTAGGATTAACCTTTGATGGTACGTTTGATAAATCAGCCGGAAGTATTGATATGTCCGGAACTCTAGTTCCTCTTTCCAGTTTTAATAAACTACTAAGCGCTATTCCTCTTTTGGGTGATATTTTAACCGGTGGTTCCGGTGGCGTATTTGCTGCTACTTATAAGGTTAAGGGCAAAGCTGATGATCCTGAAGTCTCTGTAAATCCGCTTTCTGTTCTTGCTCCCGGAATTTTACGCCGTATTTTATTTGAGTAATATAGTCGCTTCATTCACTACCTGGATAAAACACTCCACGCACACGTTCATCAGACGTTTTACTACTAAACATACGGCTAGTATTTGTATTCAGATCAACCGTCGCTTTTTCACCTTGTAAAATATTAGGGCCGCGCTTAATTATCACACCACCGGTAAGCTGTGCAATATTCGTATCAGCCTTATAAATCCCATAAGCTCCGGTCACAACTTCATTCGGAGAAGTAATAATAACATTACCTATAGCCTCCAAAGAATAAAGAACTCGTTCCCCTTTCGCATTTTCCTTTAAAATAGCCGAAATTTTATCAGCCTCAACGCTATCATGCCCCCCATCAGGTTTAGGACGAACAACCTTTGCACTACCAATTGCATTAATACGTCCATCTACAACCCAATACTCAAAACTATTCTTAGCAGTAACCGTTTGATCGGTAGAAACCATGCGCAATGCGTCCCCTTTCATCACGGCTAATCCTTCATCTATATTATAGATAGCGTGATCTCCATAAGCCACACTATCACGAGATCGAATAGTAACATCTGTATCAGCAGTGACACGCCATATTTCCATATCCGAGCCTTTAGCTTCACGATAATTTGCAGTTAAAGTCTCTGCCGACACTGAAACAGCTCCCTGCTTTGCAACAGCATTTTTATGTGCCACAAAAATCTTTTCATTACGCTTCCATTCAAGACTTTCATCAGCAGTAATTTCAATTGGTTCAGACCGTGAAGCATTCATGTCTGTTTGAGCTTGCGCTTGTGACAAGCATTCTAAAACGAGCATAATAACAAATATAGCAAAAAACTGAATTTTCATTGAAAGCTCCCAATATTTATATTCGATACGGAACGGTTTAATATTAACTTGGCAGGGCCCTGAAACACAAATACACCGGTCGTTGTATTTACATTCATTCCTACAGCTTCTAGTGATCCTGCCGGCCCTTGAGCATAAATAGCTTCTTCAGACCATAGCATATTTTTTTCCATATCAAGCTGTAACTGCGTAGTTTCTATTGTATAACCCTGATCGTGAAACAAACGCACATCACCTTTAAGCAATAACCGTTGATTATCCTGCCTATATGCTCCTTGCTTTGCTTTAAGCGCAATCCAGTTTCCGCTATTTAACAATATATCAGCCAGTGGTTCATCAAGAATAATAAGCTCCTCATTTGTTTCACCTTGAATTGCACGAACCGCCGTAATTGTATAAGGTTGTTTCTTTTCATCAGTGCTTTCAAATCTAGGATTTAACAGCTCATTCTTACCAATCGTCTTAGGTGCTGCTTCTTGTGTTTGAAGCGGAACAATATTTTCATCACTCATATTGCTCCACGCAAAAACTATAGCAATAAGAGTTAACGCTACAAATGGCAAAACCAAACGCATCCAGCGGATAAAACGGGAATATCCTTTATTTACCTTTACTGTATTTGTACTGGCAGTTCTTTTTCCAAGACGAAAACGCCGAGCATGATCTTTACGTGCATGCTCTTGAGAAGTACCATCAAAATCAGAATCAAGATCATCAATCATTAGCCCACCTCATTCTTGCCTATGCTAAACCGGCTTGCAAACAATCCTGAAGACGAATCATTCCGACAAGAATGTTTTCTTTCATAACAATCAAATTAGTCAAATATTGACCCGGAGTACCACTCATAATTTCAAGAGCTTCTACAGCCAAAGCCTCCGCTTCAATAATTTTTGCCCCCGGAGTCATGACCTCATTAACCGATTTTTGCAATAAGTCATGAGACATATGACGCTTAAGATCACCATCAGTTATAATACCCAAAAGAATCTGATTTTGATCTACAACAAGCACACAACCAAGATTCTTCTCTGTTAAAACCAGCAAAGCCTTGTCCATTGTCGTACCATCCGTAACAAGAGGCAAATTTTTCTGTTTAATCATAATTTCCTCTACCTTAAGCAATCGCTGCCCAAGCTTTCCACCGGGATGGAAAACCTTATATTGCTCTAATGTGAGTCCCATACGATCCAATA
>JAGLMC010000065.1 GCA_023140215.1 Alphaproteobacteria bacterium | reverse complement strand
GGAAGAATTACATTCCATACCGTTACCGGAGAATTTCCAGCAGATTCTAAAAGTGTATTTAATGAATCCACACCAAAATTAAAATATTTAAAATATCCTAAAATTAATAAATTTCCTACAACGCCAATCATAAGCATTTTTTTACAGCTTTCATCATGGCGTATGATAGCTGTAGATATAAAATGATTAAATAATGTAACAAATGCAAATAAAGCCATAAAATCTACACGCCACCAGCCATAAAAAATATAGCTGGCGATAAGAATAACATGAGAATGAAAGCGCTTTGGAACAAGGTAATAAATACCAAGAAACAATGGTAAAAAGACCATGACAAAAATTGTAGAAGAAAAAACCATTACTATTTTCTTTCTTCTATAAATTCTGGAAAGACTACATCTTTATAAGAAACAGAAATAAAACGCTCTGGAATTTCCCAAATCACAAGCTTGATAGTTGTTGTATTAAAATCTGTATCCTCAAGAAAAGCAGCCATCGGGTCTAAAGGCCCTTTACCTTCATCAGCAAGATTGAGAATATCAGCTTGAAGAGCTGTTTTTAATGCTCCTTCAAAATTCCATTCTTTAATCGCGCTATAAGATGTTCCAATAAGAGCAACAGGGATATTTTCTTCTCCAAACAATCCTATTGCTTCTAATGTATCATCACCTGTTTCTTTTATATTCCATAGTGTAATTTCTTCCTGAGCAGGAGCTAACCATTTACTGAATATCCCTGTAGGAATATATTTCTCAAGATCACCTTCTCTTTGCTCTGTACCTGATATTATTTTCTTAAAAACAGTTCTATCCAATTTTGTTTTATCAATTATATCTGAGAGAATATCTGCTGCTATCTGCGCTCCTTCCGGTGTCCAATGTGTATCAAGACGCATATAAAGCTGTGTATTGCTTTTTGTTTTTTCTTCCTTGTAATGCAAAGCAAGATCAGGAGATGGAATTCCAAGAGAAATCATTTCGTTGTAAAAATGATTATAAATATTTTGTCTTGAATCCGGTATTTTATGCCTGCCGAGAAATTCTGGATAAATGCGTGCTTTAGAAGGAATTATAAGAACTGCTAGCTGAATATTTTTTTCAGAAAGATATTCATTGATTTTCTTCGCTAATTCTATTTTTCGTGTTGTTGCCTGATGTGCATTATCATAGAGCTGAAATTCTTCTACTGTAAATAACCAATCATCCTTACCTATTACGACTTTCTTTGAGCCTGTTTTAAATAAACCATAATTAATAGCTCCCCATAAACCAACGACATGATCCTTAATAATTAGTTTTTCTTCAAAAACATCTCCAAGAGAACTTGCAACTTCTCCGCGTAGAATCTCTTTTGTACCAAAAGGTGGGATTTCCATATCATTGCGTTTAATGATAAGAGTAGTGAGCGTAGCTATAAAGCATAGTAATAAGAACACGAGCATATACACAGCCATTACAGGCCTTGTTTCAGAATTTTTATACATCAATAAGTCTCATCAATTTCTATTCTTGCAAGATGATGTTTCATATCAGATGCTGATTTAAAATGCTTTTTTGATTTTACAGGATTTATTTTTTTATAAAAAACACCAAGATAATAATTAGCATCTGCATTATTGTGTGCAGCGGATTTTTCCAGCCAACTCTTTTGTAAAGCTCTATCCGGTCTTTCACGTCCATAAATATTACCAAGATCACGCATAGCAAAAATATCGCCTTGTTCGGCAGCTTTTGTATAATACTCAATTGCTTTATCTATGTTTTTTGATTTGCCAATTCCTGTATGATAGGCAATAGCAATTTGCCTTGTAGCTCTGAATATTCCAGCATTTGATGCTTTTTCAAAATAACGAATAGCTGTACGATAAGAAATATTTTGATAAAGCCCATTAATATAACTTATACCAAGCTGATAAGAAGCCATTGGTTTTCCGGCTTTTTCTGCAGCAAGAAACCAGCGATGAGCCAAATCATAATCTTTCTTTGTATATTTCCCATACATATAAAAATGACCTAAAGACAAAGCATCGCTTCCATGCCCGTTTTCTGCATTTTGTATCATAAGATCAAAACCATATTTTTTTATTTCTTCAGGATCTTTAAGCATGATATGACCCTCTTTATGAAGCTTATAAAGAGATAATGCAGCTTTTCCTTCTAGCTTATATAACGCAAAACGATACCAATGTTCAGCCTGTTTATAATCTTTTAAAATAATATATTCATCAGCTAAAGATATAGCTGATGAACCTGAACCATTTTCAGCTTCACTTAAAAGTAGCTTCATATCAGCATTTGCCATGACAGGCGCAGATATAAAAATAATCCATAAAAATGTTATAAAAGAAAAAAATATTGATTTTATCATGGCTTGCCCCAAAAACACGTTGCATTCCCACCAATATAATCATCAATAAGCGGCAATTCCTTAAAGCCGGTTTCGCTCATAAGTGTTTCTAAACGCTTTGAAGAAAAGTTATCTGATCCATAATGTGAAATATAAATATGAGAAAATGCCATATAGTGACGCTTACCGCCACGACGTTCTAATGTACCGAAATCCTGATTTAAAAAATTATAATTATGGCCTGGAATATAATTTCCGGAAGAATCTTGAAGAATAAATAAAGGATTACGAACTGAAGAAATAAAATAATTCATTGCTAAAGACAGGGATTTTCCATCTTTAGTCATGCTATATAGGTCTTCTCCATTATTCATATAGATTTCTGCAATAACAACCAAACTAGTAAGAGCATGACGCATATACCATGACGCTCTCGCCCCTCGTCTCGTTTCAAGAGCAAGCGAGCCATCAGAGTTCATTTGCTCTAACATAATTTTAAAGCGCTCTTTTCCCTTGGCATATAGCTCTTTATCTCCTGTTATATCGCCCCATAAAGTTAAAACAGAATCAGCCAGATAACGATGATTATTATGGTCTACATCACCGTCGAATTTCTTGTCAATCATACGAACAAGTGGGTCAATCCAGCTTTCTATCTGCTTACGCTCTTTAGAAGAAAGATCATCTTGTATAATCTGATAGCTTATTATAACAGGCATAAGAGCCCGTTTAAGAGCATAATAAGCATCATGCACTTCTTCTGTTTGTGAAAGAGCATTTGCCTCAGACCATAATAGCAAAGATTTTTTTATAAGACCGGCAGAAACCACATCTCCAACCATTACGCGCCCAGTATGAATCATCAAGAACCATCCCATATCACTCATACTATTATCGCTGCCGTAACCCTCCGTTGTTTTTAGTCCCTTTACAGGCGGGGGGATTTTCTTTACTGGCTGTTTTATCATTTCTTTATCAGCCATACATGACGCTCGTATAGAGGCATATTCTTGTTTTTGTAATTGCTTTTTACGCGCTACTACATCAAATAATGATGTATTTTTAAAAAAGCTCTGTGCATTAACTGATGATAAAAATGCAAACCCATAAACGCCCAAAAAAAGTACAATAAAAAGCACTAATTTATTTTTCATGAAAGACCTCCATATCACCATGCTTAGAGCTTTCATAAACTATAGAATGAGCACAAATACTCTGTGCAATGCGATTTATTAATTCATCTTGACCATCTCCATACAATGTTTTGTTTTCTCTATATTTACATTTTTGTACATTTAATTTTTTTGGCAAAACAGGGCATGTTCTATTAATAACAAGACCTTGTTTTTCCTGATTATAACGAAACAGAATATCTGGATTCTCTTTAAACCATACTCCACGAACTATTTTAGGAGACTGATTTATAAAACGATTTCCTTTAAGATATAAAGCTGCAATAGATTCTATATTAATTCCTGTTCCATTTTCTTCAATCCTATTGCCTATAGCAGAAACTGTTGTAAGCTCATCGTATGGATCAAGATCAAAATCTCTTAATTTATGAACGGGTTTACCCTTTAACGTACCGTTATATGCAGTAATACCAGAGCCTTCATTTCTAAATATATTGTTATAAAACAACCCCATATTGTAACTATTACGAATACGAAAACCAGAACCTTTATTTTCAAATATATTATTGGCAGCAATAATCGCACAATCACTTTCAAAAACGGTCATTCCTTCTTGTTTATTATGAAACAATGTATTTCCATATACTAACGCGCCGTTACTCTCACGATCGAGCATAATTCCAGTACCTTTATTATCAAAACTTACATTTCCCATAATTAAGGTGTCGTTTACTTCACGTGAAATTATAATCCCATGTTTCTTATACGTGTTATATGTGGTGTTATAACCAATTACTAAACGCCGCGATCTATCGTGTGGATCAATACCATAAACAATATTGTCTACATACTCATTTCCTATTAAAGCCACATCATCTGCTTCATACGAATAAAACCCATACAAAGCATTTCGTATTGAATTATCTGTTATGATTCCTGTGGGACGGTTTATATTTGCCCAGTTACCATGTTTAAACCATTTCTTTGGCCCAGCAGAAAAAGAAAGTCCGTAAGATTTTCCATTACCATATCCAAGTGCGGTAATTTCTGTACGGCCTATATAAGTTTTTGATCTACTCCATGCTGTAAAAAATGGTCTAAATTTTCTTTTATCTGCATAAACAGCAAAAGCTGGAGCATCTTTTTTTTCATCCCATCCTGTTATTTTTGTATCAGAAACAAATAAATTACCAACATTCACAAGATATGTTCCGGTTTCACTGGAAAGGCGAAGCTCATGAACATCATCTCCTGTAATAACTAATGAGGCATTATTGTTAATAACCAACGGACGGCGCAACAGATATGTATGACCTGTTTTAATTATATAATCATCTATACCCATATCCTTAAGAGCATCATAAACAGCACTGATATCTGTTATACCGTTTTCAATAATTATAGCTTCAGGTGCGCTGGTTCTTTGATCTTGTGAAAAACCTGCATTACCGTAAACACTATAAAATTTACCATTAAAAAAAGTATCCTCATAATATGAACGCTCAATTTCTGCGCCTTTGGCAAACGGAATCATAGTGCTGATTGTATCGCCATTATAGCTAAGCTTTTCCGGAAGAGAATCTTTATGAATAAAACTTCCAATATTTGAACTAAGCCCTTTTGTTATATATAAACCACTCTCGTCATCATCAAGATGCTCATAGATTTCCTGTTTATATGCATTAACAATTTCAGAACTTACATGCATATTTTGATCATACTCAGGAAGTGTATAAAATCGCTTATCGAGATTATTTACATTTTTAAGAATATTATAGGAATCATTAAAAGATAATTGAATCTCCGCTATTTTTCGAAAAGTTATAGCTCTGTATATTGAATCTTTTATTGTACGAGCTATGTCTGTAGCATTTGATATATCACGATCTTGTATATATTTTATAGCTGCCTCACGTTTATAGCGCTCAGGATTATCATCTATACTAGATTGCTTTTTTGTTTTTTTTTGCGCAGCTTTCTTTCGATTTTCAATTAATTTATAAGCTTTTTCACGACTGGAACTCTTTTTTATTCTTCCTGCATGAAACAAAGCTTTCTCATAAGCTTCATCACTTTGCATTTTATATCCACTTATCAGATAATGCTGTGCCATTTTACTCCATGAATTAACTGCTTTTGATGGATTTTCTATTTTTTTAACAACCCGTCTAGCTCTAGACATTTCCTTTTGCTTAAAAAGATTTTCAAAAAAAACAAATAATTTTTTTGTACGCTGTTTTTCCTTTTCAATAGAAAGCAATGACAATACGGCAAGATCAAAGAAATCTTCCTTTAACGCATAATTATGAATTTCTATTAAACTGCTTTCTTCAATCTTGTCTTGTGCCATCACACTATAAAAATCAGCGTATTGTTTAGGATAAAAATCTTTACCTTTTGCAAGCCGTGAAAATTGTTTTAAAATATGAATGCGGTGTTTATCTCGTTCAATATTTTTTATAAAACCATGTACTAAAGACAAATTTTCTTCTTCAAAAACAGAAATATCATTTTGTGTTTTTGTCAAAAGCATGCTTAAAGCATAAAATATATGAGAGGATTTATCTTTATTATTAAAGCTTAAAGCGAGTCGTTCAGTATCATCTATCAAGTTGGAAACAAAATTGTAAAGCTTCTGATTACTGATAATATTAACAGATTCCGTGATGATATTTATCATATAAATATATGACCATGCCTGTTCATTGCTATCTTTAAAGTTACGTATAAAATTCAACGCATTAACAAGATGATCCATATCCTGCTCTTTTGTAAAAAGAGTCATGTAATCATTTACAATATTGTAACGAACAAGCCTTTCCGAAATAACAGGATTATTGTTATTTTCTTCCTCTCCAGCAAGCTCAGATAAAATGTCATGCCATAATAAAATGCTTTGTTCTTTATCTTCAAGATTTTCAGCTTTCAAAAACAATATTTGAATATCTTTTGCAGCGAGACATGAGGAATGTCCAGTAATCATAAGAACAACCAGAAAAAGAATGCCACATATTATGGTTATGTTTTTTTGTTTAAAGCTCATAATTTCAGCTCTTATTATTCTTACTCAATTAGTCCAACCAAGAGTATCAATTCTCACTTCGGCAGGAGTCCCAATCAAAGATGACGGTATATTATCTTTTGTATGAATTATAAGTTTTGATACTCCTTGTATTGTTTCATCTACTGATATGGTTTTAATTATTCCTGACATATCAAGTCGTGAACCGGCAAGTCCAAGATGTACAAATTGTCCTTCAGTTATACGAATAGCCTTTTTATATGGCACATATGCCTCAATATAAAGTTTAGTATTTTCAGGAATCATACTAATAACAGGAGTATTTCTACTTACTTCTGTGCCTGATGTTAATAATATCTTATCAATTATACAATTACACGGACTATCAATACCTGTTATTGTTCCAGTCTCGGATGTTACTGTAAGTAACATATCTCCTTTCATAACCTTATCTCCATTACGGAATTTTTTATAGTTCAATATTCCACCTGTAGAAGAGTTAACGAAAAAGTTATCCGCTGCAATAACAGCACTTTGTGCAGATATAACATATGATTGCTCATAAATTCCTATTGCTACATAAATCAAAAGGAACAATGAGATAAAAAATATAAATAATTTACGCAAAGAACGTTTCATACGCTCAGAAGCGCTGTTATTATCAGCTTTTTCAGGAAGTTGTCTCGACTTTGTAAAATTATTACGCCCGGTAACATTTATTAAATCACCTACAGATGTAAGCTCTCCTGTAACATAACTGCTAACAAGATGCTGCATAATGGAAGTTTGTTCATTATTTAGCTCAATATATCTAATTCCAACGCAATCGTCTTCATCTTTTATATAACAAATTTCTATTTTAAACGGGATAGACAAGCTATATCCGACAAAATCAAAAAGCATCTTCACGTCATATATTTTCTTTTCCTTAAAAATATTAGCGTCAATTTTACCTTTAATTTGAAGTCGCACACCGGCTGTTGACCAATCCTTAACGTCATATGAAACGTCATTTATTATCATTTTAGCAGGTAGCTGAACACGAACGTGATGTCTTTGTGCGTCTGATTCGTGTACCAGTGTCGTTGATGTTGTCATAGAAATTGCTCACTAAAAAAGTTAAACCAAAAATTAAAATCAGGGCTTTTGAGAATGCCACTCATTGAAGCTAAGGCAACAATAAATAACAAAAACGAAAATAGATGCATATAGAATGATCCCACATTAGTCAAAAACTGTTCTTTTTTTCCTTTATTTGATTTGATGATGGTATTTTGTCTTGTCCATTTTTGTTTATCAAGACGAAACAAAACATATGTTTTAACAAAAGAGCCTACAATCTGGTTGTAATAAAGAAAAAATGGATAAAGAGCGCTAACAGAAGGTCTAGCCGTAAGGAATGTCAGCACAATAATATAACGGGTTAACATCATCCAATAGAGGTAAAATATAAAAGCATATGGCGTTATAGTAAATGTGGCTAAAATGGTCACACTAAGCCCTGTTAATGATGTCCACATAGATAAACGCTGATCTATAATGCTGATCCACGGAAAAAGATTACATTTTTGAGGGCCTAATTTAATAGCGCGTCCATTTGTTCGTAACATGTTTCCGAACCAGCGACGCATTAGAACTACAGAGCTTTTTATAAAACTTGGATCTGGCGGTGTTTCAATCGTCAACACACTAACATCCGGCACATAAAGCATTTTATAGCCACTCTTTAGAATATGATACCACGACGATTTATCATCACCTGTCAAAAACTTAAAACGACCAAGACGCCAATGATCAATCCAATCCATCTCCACACGTTCTATAAACTCCGGATTTGTTAAAATATCTGTGCGGAACATAGACATACGCCCTGTCAAGGTAAGTACACGTTTTGAAAGACTAACTGAGGACATATAAATATGTCGTTGTGCAAAACGCATACTATACCACTGTTTAAAAATCCAATTACCTTCAACATCACAAATTTCATCAGTCGTAATAGCTCCCAGATTTTTATGTATTTTAAATAAAGATGTACATTTTTCTATCAGGTCTTTTTCTAATAAACTGTCACCGTCAATAACGGCAGCAATTCCATCGGCTGGAGGGTTTTCCTTGGCAATTGCTCGAAATCCATATGCTAATGCATCACGTTTTCCTGTTCCTGCTATACGGATAATCACAAGCTTTATCGTATTAGGTACATCAAATTCTTCATAAAGTTTCTTGATTAATATTTCATCAGATTTTTCAACGATTGAAGCTAAAAGCGTAACTGGAATATTATGTTTTCTATGAAAAGCCATAGCTTCTTCTATTGCACTTCCATAAACCTTTCTTGTGGTTTCAGTTCCTATACGAAAGCTTGTTAAAAGAAGATATACATGAGAAGGAAGTAAATCTTTTCCGCTTTTTTCTGCCCTATAGCGCCATTTTGGAAAAACCAATTTTGTATAAATTAAAAATCGAGTAAGATTAATTCCCCACCATGAATACCGCCATATAGCAATAACACCTATAAGTAGAATAAAATCACGCGATGCTGGATCCCATAGAGACGCAGGAAGGCTTATTGTAAAAGCCGCCAGCACAAGAATATAAAAAAAATGTCCGGCCAAATTCTTAAGTGAAGAATTCATTTTCTTAAACTTACCGTTAATATAGTATTAAATTTCGCAGAGCTTTAATATGTTAAAATCAGAAATATAGCAAGAAATCTTCTGGTGTTAGACATAATTATTACAAATGTAATTAAAAGATACTGTAGGTTTTTCTTGTATTATTATGCTCATATCATTACAAAACCTCATATATTAATTAACGACATTTGAAATTTTTTATCTACAAACTATATAATTTGTAAATTACAGCTTTAATAAACAGTGTTTTAATTATGTATAAAGTAAATATTTATGGAGATACCAAAGTGCGAATAATATTTATACTTTGTTTATCAATTTTATTTTTATCAGCTTGTGAAATGTCTTTGGCAAACAAACAAAGAACAGAAGAGCTTCTTTTAGGAAATACTTTTTATAAAGAAAATAAAAAAACAGCTGCAATTAAAGCTTATGAATATGCTGTAAATTCACCATCACCTGTAATAAGTGCTAAAGCTGCATATGAACTTGCTCTTATTGCCCTAGAAAATAACGATAATAATAAACATATATCTTATCTTGAAAGGTCAGTAGAATTAGGTAATATCTCAGCGAAAATGCCTTTAGCCAAAGCTTATATATATATCAGTAAAAAAAGTGAACACATTGAGAAAGCCAAAAAACTTCTGCGTTCTATGACAGACAATTCAAATAATGCCAATATCGAACTCTTTCTACTTGCAGAAAAAGAAAAAAACGATAAAGAAGCGTTAATATACGGCACTAAAGCAAAAAAACTTCTTTTAAAACGACTTAAAGAAAAAGATAATCCTGATGGTTCTCTTGCTATTAAAATGGCACGGCTTTTTTACAAACATAACTCACTACCTGTTGATTATAACAAAGCAGAATACTGGTATCGTATAGCTATTGCTAAAGGCAATGATAAAGCGGCTCTTGAATTAGCTAAATTATGGCAGAACACAAGAAGCAGGGAAAATGTTGATAAAGATACTTTTAACCTTATGCTGCAAGCAGCTATTACAGGTAATGATAAGGCTACAAAATATATAGCAAAAGCCTATAGAAATGGCTATGGAATAGATAAAGACCTTGAACAAGCATGGTTTTGGTATGAAAAAATTAAAAAAGAAGAAGAAAAAAACCTAAAGAGTTTAGAGCTGGATGTTGCATATATGTATATGAACAAGAAAGACCTTGAACAATCCAGAGCTGTTTTTGAAAAAGCAGCAGATCATGGAGCTTTACCTGCAATGTTAATGCTGGATTCATGGACCAATACAAGTCAAATCCAGTATAAAAATGTATATAAAAATGCTACACAAAAAAAATTATTATCTATTCTTAAGGATCACGAAGAAGCCTACAGCATAGAATATCCAGAACTTATTCATAGGCAATACAGAATTGTAGCAGAAATAGGCTCTGGAATGGCCGCTTTGCGAATTGCTAAAGATTACAAAATTGGACGAGTTGTTACAGCTAATCAAAAAAAAGCTCAAGAATGGTATCATAAGGCTGCTGATTTTGGTGAAGTTAACGCTATGATGATTATAGCTAGAAGTTACCTTTTAGAAACAGAAAAGAAAGAAAATATTGAAAAAGCCTTTAAATGGTTTAAAAGGGCTGCTGAAGCTGGAGAAGTTGAAGGGCAATATCAAATAGGAATCTTTTATGCACGTGGTTACGGCGTAGAAAAAGATATGCAAAAATCTCAATATTGGATGGAAAAAGCAAAAAAGAATGGATATGATCTAGCCGTAGAGCTTCCAAAATTTGTTGATGAAGCACAGGATAATAAAGATGATTAAAAAAAACAAAACTTGCGCTTTATATATAGCTTTTTTAAATATTTGTACTTTATGTATCATATCATTTCCTGCGATAGCTCAAGAAAAAACAAAATCAGATATTCTGTGGAGCGATATTCCAAAACTTGGTAAGAAAAGCTATTCAAAAGAAATAGCAGATAAAAACAAACCAGAAAATTTATTAAAATACTCATCAATAATTATGCGCATTAATGCAGATACAGGCATGATATATAACGATAATATATATCGTTCTGCTTCTGGTGAAGAAAGCGATCTTATTACATTTTTAAAACCTGAATTATCTATTATCAGCAATTTTGAAAAACATGCTTTTAATCTATATGCGAAACCAGATTTGGGAATATATATTTCCGATAGCAGAAATGATTATCTGGATTTTAATATAGGAGGAAATTATAGATTAGATATATCCGATAATGACCAAATAGATCTTGGCACATCTTATGCGCATAAGCATATGTCAATCGGATCTTTTATTGATGATCCGGACAATAATTTAAAAAAACCTGTTGTATATGACAATCATCAAATTGGTATGAATTGGAACGGTAGAGCTAATATATGGCATTATTCTTTCGGAGGAATATGGAATGCATATGATTATGATAATACATCACGTCAAAACGGAACAGTAAGTATTCAAGATGATCGTGATTATGACAATTATAAATTACAAGCTCAAATCGGTTACGAATTTGTTCCGTTTCATGAAATTTATGTAAGAGCCGTTCATGATATAAGAGATTATGATACCCGCATTGATTCAAGTGAGCTTTATCCTAGAGATTCAGATGGCTATCTTGTGGCTGTTGGGATATCAAACAAAAATTCTTCTTTTTCATCATATGATTATAATGCTTATATTGGGTATTTATCACAAGATTACGATGCAACACAGCTCCCTTCTGTGAAGGCTGTTGATCTCTATCTTGACAGTAAATGGCAAGTAACTGAAAAGAATTTATTAAAAGCGGAAATTATGCGTCGCGTCAAAGACAGCACATCAGACGGAGTTTCTGCTTACTTGCAATCAAAAATGCATCTTAAATTAACGCATGATTATAATGAAAATATTTCATTTGGCGGTAGGGTTTCATATACAAATAATAATTTTGAAACAAATAAAGCAATTGAAAATCTTGATCGTGATGATGACATTTATGAACTCGGTATTTGGAGTCGCCACGAAATTTATAATAATACAGATCTGAAATTTGAATACAGCTATCTTGATCGTGATTCAAATAGTCCAACAGCTTCATATAATACAAATAAATTTGGTATTACCTTGTCATTCAAATATTAAACAAATTAAATTTTTAAAACGGATAAATTACAATTATGCCACAACATAAATTTCATCATACTATTTTAAGAGCATCAGATATTCGCGGAATTATCGATAAAACTTTATTTAAAAAAGATGCATATTATATAGGCCGGTGTTTTGCTACATCTATCATTAATGCAACTGGCAAAACAAACCCTGAAATATCAGTGGCTTATGACGGAAGGCTTAGCTCTCCAGATTTAAAAGATGCCCTTATTAATGGACTGGTTGATAGTGGAGCGCTCGTATCCAATCATGGCTGTGGCCCTTCTCCCATGCTGTATTTTGCTGTGCATCATTGCAATGCAGATGCTGGAATCATGGTAACAGGATCTCATAATCCGTCATCATACAACGGCTTTAAAATGATGATCGGAAAGAAATCATTTTTTGGTGAAGCTATTCAGAATTTTACAAATCTTTTAGAAAACAATGCTCTTTTGGAAGGTAATGGAGATGATAAAGAACTTTGTGTTTTTGATGATTATCTTGAAGCGTTATATAGCGGATTTATAACTGAAGATGCTAAAGATATAAAAGTCGCATGGGATTCAGGTAACGGAGCAGCTGGAGACTTCGTTACAGCATTAGTTAAAAAATTACCTGGAGAACATATTCTCTTAAATGAAAAAATTGATGGAACATTTCCAGCTCATCACCCTGATCCAACTGTACCAGAAAATCTTGCTCAACTTATTGAAACCGTTAAAACGCAAAAATGTGATATGGGCGTGGCTTTTGATGGTGATGGAGATCGCGTAGCTGCTGTTGATTCAACAGGGCAGATTATCTGGGGAGATCAAATGATGACATTTTTCTCTCGTGATGTTTTAAAAGATAATCCGAGAGCTACAATTATAGCTGATGTAAAATCCAGTCAAACGCTGTTTGATGATATCGCTGCTCATGGAGGGCGGCCTATTATGTGGAAAACCGGTCATGCTTTTATTAAAACAAAAATGGCTGAAGAAAAAGCTCTGCTTGCCGGTGAAATGAGCGGACATATCTTTTTTGCAGATCGTTATTTTGGTTTTGATGACGGAGTTTACTCAGCAGTGCGATTGATTAACTGGGTTGCACATAACACACAGACACTAAAAGAAGCACTAGAGTCTCTTCCTGTCGTTTATAATACACCTGAAATACGAATAACAACTACCGAAGATCGTAAATTCGTTATTATTGATGAAATAAAAAGCCGTTTAATCACAGAAAAAGCCAATGTTGATGATATTGATGGTGTGCGCGTTATGAATGAAAATGGCTGGTGGCTTGCCAGAGCCTCAAATACAGAATCCGCTATTATTGTAAGATGTGAGGGGAAAAATAAGAGCGCACTTGAAAGACTTAAAGAACAAGTTATAAAGCAACTCTCCCAAAGTAATACAAATTATTCACCTTTGGAAATTTAAGAAATAAATATTTAATAATATTAAAAAAGTTGCAATTTATATGTTTTATGGTTAATAGCTACAACAATAATTTTTCTAATAGGAAAGAATTACAATGAAAGTTAGTGTTTTTGGTATTGGATATGTTGGCGCAGTGACATCTGCTTGCTTAGCAGATACGGGACATACAATTATTGCTGTTGATACTGATCCTGTAAAAGTGCAATGCATAACAGACGGACGTTCCCCGATCATTGAAACCGATCTAGATGAATTAATTTCAAAATCTGTAAAAGAAGGACGTTTAAGCGCAACACTAGATGCTAAAGAAGCAGTTGCAAACACTGATATTTCATTGATCTGCGTTGGAACGCCAAGTAAAAAAGACGGTTCTTTAAATTTAAAATATGTTGAATTACTTTGCGCTGATATTGGTAAGATGCTGACGAAAAAAGATACATTTCACACCGTTGTTTTACGCTCAACAATGATTCCCGGAAGCGCTATGAATATCGCATTACCAATTTTAGAACGTGAATCCGGCAAAAAAGGCGGTGTTGATTTTGGTTTCGGCAACAATCCTGAATTTCTACGTGAAAGCACAGCTATTTTTGATTATTACAACCCACCTAAAATTGTAGTTGGAGCTTTGGATGATAAAACAGCGCAGCAGATCATGGCTTTATATGATGGAATAGATGCACCAAGAATAGTTGCAAAAATTCAAATCGCAGAAGGTGTTAAATATGCTGATAATGCTTGGCATGCTACCAAGGTTGCTTTTGCTAATGAAATGGGAAATATCCTAAAAGAACATGGCGTTGATTCTCATAAGGTCATGGATATCTTTTGCATGGATACAAAATTAAATATCTCTACATATTACATGAAGCCCGGCTTTGCTTTTGGTGGTTCTTGTTTACCAAAAGATGTACGTGCATTGCGTGCAAGTTCTAACAATAAGGGTTTAAAAACCCCCATTTTTGATGCTCTTCTAGAAGCAAATGAACAACAGGTGCAAAGAGCATATAATATGATTAAAGAAAGTGGCTGTAAGAAAATCGGAATGCTAGGCGTAAGCTTTAAAGCTAAAACCGATGATCTACGTGAAAGCCCTCTTGTAACGTTAGCCAATTTACTTCTCGATGATAGATTTGAGCTACTAATTTATGATGTCAATGTTTACCGCGCCAAAACAATGGGCGGTGCAAATCAAGATTATATCAACAATGTTATTCCGCATATTTCAAAATGCCTTGTTGAAACTCCCAAAGAACTAACTTCAGCAGCAGAGCTATTTGTGATAGGAAACCCCGGTGAAGATTTCGCAGAGATTTTATCCAGTGTAGATGTATCCAAACCAATCATTGATCTTGTACGTATTGATAAAGCTCTGGAATCCCGCGAGAAATATGCCGGTATTTGCTGGTAATTATATTTCATAATAATGTAATAACAAATAGCCCTGAATATTTTGTGGTATTTTCTTTTAAGCAACACCTATAATATTAGGTAAAATTAAGCCTTGTAATCCATTGTCTCTAATGATAAATATCATTTGTTATTAACATATATATTAGTATTTTGTCCTTAATTGTAACGAATGGAAGATTTTATCATGTCCTTAGCACTCGCTCCCTCAACATCTGAAGAATTTATTGTTAATACCTACACAGACAATGAACAATGGAATTCATCTGTAGCTTCTTTTTCTGATGGTGGCTTTGTAGTTACATGGAATAGTAATGATCAAAACGGTGACGATTATTATGGCATATTTGGTCAACGTTATAATGCTGATGGAACTACTAATGGCAATGAATTCCAGATTAATACCCATACCGATCTTTACCAAATGGATAGTTCTGTAGCATCATTATCTGATGGTGGCTTTGTAGTTACATGGAGCAGCAAAGATCAAGATGGTGACTATTATGGCATATTTGGTCAACGTTATAATGCTGATGGAACTGTTAATGGTAATGAATTCCAGATTAATACATACATTGATGATGGCCAATATAATTCATCTGTAGCATCATTATCTGATAGTGGCTTTGTAGTTACATGGCAAAGTTTTTTTCAAGATGGTGATTATCATGGCATATTTGGTCAACGCTATAATGCTGATGGAACTGCTAACGGTGATGAATTCCAAATTAATACATACACTGATAATAGCCAACGCGATTCATCTGTAGCATCATTATCTGATAGTGGCTTTATAGTTACATGGGAAAGCAAAGGTCAAGATGGTGACGATTATTATGGCATATTTGGTCAACGCTACAATGCTGATGGAACTGTTAATGGTAATGAATTTCAAATTAATACATACACAGATGGTCACCAAAACTATTCATCTGTAACATCATTGTCTGATGGTGGCTTTGTAGTTACATGGAATAGTTATGATCAAGACGGTAACTCTTATGGCATATTTGGTCAACGTTATAATGCTGATGGAACTGCTAACGGTGATGAATTCCAAATTAATACATGCACTGATAGTAGCCAATATAATTCATCTGTAACATCATTGTCTGATGGTGGCTTTGTGGTTACATGGGAAAGTTATAATCAAGACGGTGATGCTTATGGCATATTTGGCCAACGCTACAATGCTGATGGAACTAATAACGGTGATGAATTCCAAATTAATGATTATAACCTTAGTAACCAAATAGATTCTTCTGTGACGGCACTTTCCAATGGTAGCTTTGTAGTTACATGGGATAGTTATGATCAAGATGGTAGCAATTACAGCATTGCAGCAAGAATCTTTACGATAGATACTCAAACAGGAACATTCGGTGATGATGTTTTAAAGGGTAATGATTACGTAGATGATGTTATTTATGGTCTGAACGGTCAAGACAAGCTCTATGGCAAAGACGGTGATGATATTCTTTATGGTGATCTCGGTGATGATTATTTACGTGGTGGCGCAGGCAATGACACTCTTTATGGTGGCGGTGGTAATGACACACTTTATGGCGATGCTGGAAATGATTATCTAGATGGCGGTGATGGTGAAGATATCATTAAAGGTGGCAATGGTGACGATCTTATAGATGGTAACAATGGCGCTGACCGTCTTTATGGAGGGGCTGGTAATGATTTTCTTTGTGGTAGCACTGGAAATGATATTTTAAAAGGTGGCGCAGATAATGATTGGCTTTATGGTGGTGCGGGCAATGACACTCTTTATGGTAATGCGGGTAAAGATTATCTAGATGGCGATGAAGGAGATGATGTCCTTAAAGGTGGTGGCGGACATGATGTACTTTTAGGAAGACTGGGTGATGACACCCTTTATGGTGAAGATGGCGATGATTATTTAGATGGCGAAGATGGTGACGATATCCTTAAAGGCGGAGAAGGTGAAGACGCTCTTTATGGTGGTGATGATAATGACACTCTTTATGGTGAAAATGGCGATGATTATCTAGATGGCGAAGATGATAACGATATCCTTAAAGGTGGCAATGATAATGACACCCTTTATGGTGGCGCAGGCAATGACACTCTTTATGGTGAAAATGGCAATGATTATCTAGATGGCGAAGATGGTGACGATATCCTTAAAGGTGGTGACGAAAATGATGTCCTTTTAGGAGGGCTGGATGATGACACCCTTTATGGTGAAACTGGCGGTGATTATTTAGGTGGTAATGAAGGAAATGACAGCCTTAAAGGTGGTAGCGGATATGATATACTTGAAGGCGGAGAAGGCAGTGACCGACTAGAAGGTGGTAGTGAAGGTGACCTTTTCCTCTTTTTTGCAGATGCTATGGACGGAAATATGGATCGTATCGTTGATTTCAGCACAACAGAAAACGATGTAATAGAATTTGATAAGATTCTTATCGATTATGATCCGCTCAGTGATGCTATATCTGATTTTATTACCTTAAAAGAAACGTCAATCAATACTTACATCAAGGTTGATGCCGATGGAAACGGCACTGATCATGAAGCTCAATATTTGGTTCGTGTAGAAGGCATTACAGGACAATGGAGCGATGCTCAAGACATGATAGATCAAGGCGATCTTGTTATTTGGTACTGATATCTAATATTTTTATAAAAACCAGCTATTTTGATAGAAAAAATATAGTATTTTAGAATAAGAATCATACAGATTCTATTCAAAATTGTACCGTGCGACTATACGGCAGGCATAAGCTCGAAGCATATCCGGCGTTTAGATACTTGGATTATCAATATACATGCAACACAATTAATGATTACAAAAATTATTACCGGAAGATAGTTTGCCATCTATGTAAGATTTAACAAGGTTTTCCGGTGTATCTTCTTGCGCACCAATAATAACATCTATTCCTTTTTCTACAAGTAATCCTTGAGCTCGCGCACCAATTCCTCCAACTATAACAAGGTTAACTTCACGTTCTATCAACCATTTAGGCAAAAGGCCGGGTTCATGTGGTGGGGAAGGAAAATCATTTCTGGCGACAATATCGCCTTTTTCATCAGTTTCAATAATTGCAAAGTTCCGGCAATGGCCGAAGTGAGAACACATTTTTTCTTTTTCCAATGGAATAGCTATTTTCATTTTTCTTCTCCTGTATTTGTTTATTGTAATTGTAAAGTTTCCCAAATTTTCTTTATGTCTTGCGCACTTGGAGCATTAGTTTCGACAACGGTAAGAGCCTCAATCTGGGCTTTGGTAACATTTTTATCATAACGTATACGTCCTAAAACACTTGCTCCCATCAATAGGGCGAGTTTTTCTATTTGTTTTGTCATGTCTGGACTAATATCCCATTTGTTTACACAAACATAGGCCGGAATGTTAAAATGCTTCACAAGTTCCAGTATTCTTTTCAAATCATGTTCACCGGACAATGTAGGTTCGGTAACAACCAAAACCATAGATGCTCCGGTGATTGAGGATATGACAGGGCATCCTGTTCCCGGTGGGCCGTCAATCAATATCAGATCATGGTTTTTTTCTTCTGCCAATCTGCGGGCTTCCTGCCTTACAGTAGAAACCAACTTACCCGAGTTTTCTGCTGCTATTCCCAATTTTGCGTGAACCATTAATCCGGCTCTAGTGTCAGAAATCATCCATTCGCCACAATGACGATCTGGAAAATCAATGGCTTTTAGTGGACAAAAGGCATAGCAAACACCACAACCTTCGCATGAGTGTGGATCTATCTCAAAAAGGCTTTCGCCAGAAGCTTGTGGCAATTCCTTTATTGCATCAAAACGGCACAAATTAAGACAAGCGCCACAAGAGTCACATATATCTTGCAGGACTACAGCTTCATGACCACTTATAAAATCGTGTCTCTCGATGATATTCGGCTTAAGGACAAGATGAAGATCGGCTGCATCCACATCACAATCTGCCAACACCGGATTTTTGGCAAGCACCGCGAAACTGGCTAAAACACTGGTTTTGCCCGTTCCGCCTTTACCGCTAATAACGACTATTTCTTTCATACAGCCTCCTTGATCCGAACAAGCAAGGCTTCGAACAACTCTTTATAATCAGGCAATGCCTCTATAATCGGAATGCCTATGGCATAACTTTCTGCTATTTTCCTATCATCAGGGATTTCTGCAAGAATTTGTATTTCTTCTGCTGCGCAGTATTTATTGATACAATCATACGCAGGCTCAGCACGGTTTATTACAACGCCAAAATTAACTCCAAGCGCGCGCGTCATGTCTACGGCAAGCTTCAGGTCATTTAGACCAAAAGGCGTTGGCTCGGTTACCAAAATTGTAAAATCACAGTCCTTGAGAGTAGCAACTGCCGGACATGCTGTTCCAGGCGGGGAATCCAAAATTGCCAATGTATCTTGTTTTATTTCTTCCTTAACCCCGTCAATAACAACACCGGCCAAAGACATTCCTATATCCATTTTCCCTTGGGTAAGAAAGATGTTTTTATATCGGGAGGTTGTAACTGTGCCTATCGGGTGAGAAATTTCACGAATAGCTTTTTGGGGACAAGCGCGCTTGCACCCTCCACAGCCATGACACATTTCCGGCAATACAGTCGGAAATTTGCCAAGGCAGACAATTGCGCTAAACTCACAAAACTGAGAGCATAAATCACAACCTTCTTCAGCTGTGCAACGAGATTCAATTATTTCTGGAATAAGAATAGAAACAACTCGCTTGCGTTCTTCTTTACCTTTTATAAAAATATGAACGTTAGGTTCTTCCACATCACAATCAAGAAGATGAACATTATCTCCAGCAACAAGCGCAAGATTTACGGCAACTGTCGTTTTACCGGTTCCGCCTTTTCCTGATGCTACTGCGATTTTCATTTTACTTTATCTCAAGTAATTTACCGGCGTGATATAGATCCAAAGCGTCTTTGATACTCGCATTCTTTATTGAATATATTGTCACATCGGCTTGCTTTAATGCATTAAGAGCTTTAGGCCCGCAATCTCCGGTAACAACTATTTTAACACCGGCCTTAATAACAGTTTCTGCTGCTTTAACACCAGCTCCTCCAGGAGCATCATAGTTCGTATTATCAATAATTTTAAAATTGTCATTTTCTGTATCGAAAATAAGAAATTTAGGTGAACGCCCAAACTTTTGTTCTACAGGAGCAGATACGTCATCACCGGTTATGCTAAAAGCTATTTTCATTTTAATTTCCTTTGAATTGTTGTTTTGATCATTTGTTTCCTCTTTTAAAACCATTTGAAAATCTCCACCACCTATTTCCAGTGCTGTGCCTTCAACCAAAGCACTTGCCACAACTTTACGGGCACTTAATATAAGCCGTGAAAAAGTTGGTCTGGATATTCCCATTAATTCGGCAGCCTCTTCGTGATTAAGGTCTTTGTAATCAACCAAATTTATGGCCTCCCACTCCTCATCTTTAAGTGTCATAACCTTTATATCGCGCATTGGTATTCCTTGCGGTTTATAAAAACGCGCCGAAGGATTAGAGCTAATTAAACGTTTTTTTCTGGGTCTCATTTTTTTATAAAGATCACGATGAACTTTTCCATGTTACGAACATATGTTCATAACACTAAAGGAGTTCACTATATATATCAAATACATTTTCTTGGTCATTAATATTATATTGTTTTTATATATTTTTATCAGCGTAATAAGACCGCCTGCGTAAGCTGGCAGATGTAGCGCAGCTACAATCTTCCTGCTACAAATATATATATGAGCTATAAGAAACAAAGTAACTGCGTTTACTTATGTCACTATCACCTTGTTTTTGTAACTAAATATAGACGCAAAATTATCAATGCAAGAGTTAGTGAATTTTCCGTTTCTTAAGAAAGTTCATTAGAAGACGGATAGCGTGTGGTCAGGTAGTTACTTTGTTTCGACAGTTGGAATTAGCGAGGCAGTTATTCAACATTACATAGAAAACCAAGGGCACAAATGAAATGGAGGGAAGCGGAAACACATTAAATTAATGTGTCTTCATTGTAAGGTTTCGTTCATATAAAGGACGGGGCACAGTCGCAACTTCTTATATAAAGTGAGCATTTTATAATGATTATATAAAAAAACCGGATCAATTTCCACAAAAGTGGAATGATCCGGCGAGTTGAACAGGGAGGTTTTACGTCTTGGAAGACGTAAGGTTTACTTATAAATAAGGAAACCTTTATTGACAATATAGTGTCAACAATCGGTTGTTCTATAGATTTAAACTTCTTGCGTCAATCTTTGTTTTTTACTTTTTTGGAATATAAAATCTTGACAATATTTTTATCTGTTAATACGGCAACAAATTCAAACGACCACATCTTTATGAAAATTGAGAAAGTCTTTATTATAATGTGATTAAGTTAATGTATTGTGTTAATTAGTTAACGACAACAAAAGAACCTCGGCACCTCAACTCTAAAAGTTAACAGTAAACCATTAACAAACAGAGCAAGACACCGAGGTCTTTTTGGGAAGCATAACCCTACAGAGTAACTTTACTAGGTAAAGCCCGTAGGTATCGCTCAAATCTAGTCTCAAATATGAACAGTAGCTTAACCATTCTTTCCTATCAACCTAACAGATGAACCACCACCTGCTAATATTTATCGTGGTGATTAGCCACACGTTAGCTTCAATCGCGATGAAACCAACATTTCAGAATTGAATACAAACATAAAAAGCCTTGGCATAATTATTTTTTCAAACATTTTTATGTGTGCGACCACAAGTCTAAATAATCATGTTGTACTTAATATTTTTCAATCCCTTAAGCTCCTGGAGAAACACCATAAGATCTTTCTTTGACCCAAAAACCTGACCGTTGACTAAACGATCTGCCTTCTAAGCTAATCCTCTCTAAAGAGGCTTGTCCTGAAGACATTTATAGGATGCAAATAATTGGAAGTAGAGTCGAGTCTTTTTTTCATTTTTTGTAATTTTTTTTCAAAATAATGGTGTTTGTTGAAATATTATTATGTATGGCAAGGAATTAGTATTACTTTTAGAATCAGGATTATGCACAGATTCATCACCAGCTTTTCCACTATTGTAATTTTTTATTAAATGTTTGAAAAAAAGCTTTTTATCTTTTCATAATCATAAAACCTACGTTTTTTTTGATTAAATTAATGGCTTGGAATTTCGAATCGAAGCTCGTTTGTAATTATGATTCGGGTATTTGTATAGGATTGATTCGTTATTTTAGAATATATTTATAAGAAATAATGTCAGACAGATAAAAAGAATTTTCTTTTTTCACTATTTTCTATATATATGAACTAGAATGCCAATGCATTGATTTACATAATGACATTGCATGCTAGCATACGGGCTTTAACATAATTGTTGACAAATGTTTAAGAAATGGTTAATAATCACTGCACTTCTGTCAAGAGACTGTTAACTTAGCCCAAAAACAAAGTGTGGGGCTTTATTTATAAAGGAGAGGATTAAATGGTTAATCCAAATACGCAAACCGATACTCAAACAATTCAAAATAATATAACAGACGAACATATTACAATTTCAAAACCTGAGGGAATTGAAGTGTCTGAGGTTATTTTAGAGTCTGGTCAAAATTATATATTTGATTTTGCAAAGTCTGAAGTTAAAGCATTTGCTCATAGTGATGGTGATTTAACTATTACGTTTAAAGATGGCGCATCCCTTATCCTTAAAAATTATACAGAAGCAACTCAGGCTGATGTTCCTTCTGTTTTTTCCTTTAATAGTGTAGACGGCATTGTTGAAATGCTTGAACTTACAGAAGTAATGCCTAGTGAAGATGAACTTGAAGAGCCACAGGCTGAAATTCGTGAGATGAAAGATGAGATAAAAGAAATACAAGCTGAATTTGAATCTCAACAAGTATCACAGATTGAACCTGCTGCCGGTGAAGATGTTTCTCAGAACCTTGCTAATATAGCTCCTGATGCCGGTGATATGGATGCTTCTGTGTCTAATTCCGGTTATGGTATTGGTAGTAGTTTTAAAGCACAAGGTGTGATTCCCGTTAATGATCTAGGGCCTATTGATCCAACGATTCTTAACTATGGAGTTGAATTTCATAATGACGAAGTTTTCCCACAAAAAATGCAAGCTCCCCAAACTCCTAATTATTTCCCTGAAATTGCAGATCCTGATGATGTAAGACTTGATGAAAGCAATCTTGCTCCTTTAGTGCAAAATGGTCAGATTGATTTTGATTTTGGCGATGATGGTCCCGGTCATATTTCTGCTAACAATTCTTTTGTTGTCGGAGGTTCTTTGTTAGGTGGAGACTTTACGTCCGGTGGAGTTGATATTGTTGTAACAAGCACATCTGACGGTTATGTTGGTGTTTCCGGTAACGTAATTGTTTTTGAATGGCTTATTAATCAACAGACCGGTGAATATGTTTATAATCAATATGAACCATTCGATCATGCTGATGCTACAGACCCCAATGATGAAATTTCTTTGGAGTTCGGTATTACTGTAACTGATGTTGATGGTGATAGTGTATCAACAACAGCTACTGTTTATGTTGCCGATGATAATCCTTTGGTTTTATCACAAAATGAAAAAAGCATTGATGAGACAGATATTAATGGTGGTTCACAAATTGTCACGGGTAACTTTAATGTTGATTTCGGACAAGATATATCAGGTGAGATCACTGTAAATGGCGGCTTTACAGCTAGCGGTTCTATTGCTGGAGGAGCTTTAACATCCGGTGGAGTTCCCGTTGTTGTAACTTCTACCGCAACCGGTTATGTCGGTATGGCAGGTGTGGAAACAATCTTTATATTGAATGTTAATCCAAGCACCGGCGCATATGAATTTACACAGTATGGAGCTTTAGATCATGCTGATGGAGCAAATCCTAATGATGTGATTACGCTTGAATTTGGTATGGATGTCACGGATTTTGATGGGGATTCTGACAATGGTAATATAACTATCAACATTATTGATGATGCTCCTATTGCGAATGAT
>JAGLMC010000064.1 GCA_023140215.1 Alphaproteobacteria bacterium | reverse complement strand
TCCTTACGACGCTCGACTATTGCCTTAGCTACCCGCCTTGATTTACGTTCTTCACCATAATTATAAATAAGGTTCGCCAGTGCTTCCTCATCATAACTATTCACTATATCTGCGGCTGTCTCTCCAATTGAATTATCCATACGCATATCAAGCGCCCCATCAAATCTAAAAGAAAAACCACGCTTTGCATCATCAATTTGCATAGAAGACACGCCTATATCAATTACAAAGCCATCTATTTTTTCGACTCCTAAAGATCTTAAAATAGCTTCAACATCGCCAAAACAGCCATGGACAAAAATTAAACGATCTCCATATTTATCTTTAAGAGCTAAAGCCCGCTTATTAGCTGTCTTATCACGATCAATAGCAATAACAGTGCAATCAGCACTATCTAATATTGCTTGCGTATAACCTCCATAGCCAAATGTACCATCAACATAGATAGCCCCATCAACGGGATTAAGCGCATCCAAAACTTCCTGTAACATAACTGGATAGTGACTCACGGCTACCATATCTCCACGGTTAAAAGCAGATTTAACAAAAACATAAAATTGAAATCTAATTAAAATAAGGACACAAAGCTCATAAACATTAAAACCCTGAGATATCATAAAACCACGTATGCACTAGAATCGTCAATGAATCCGGCGATTCGCATCAAAGTTAGCCACAGAAATAAACAGGGACACATTAAAGTAATGTGCCCCTATTATTGAAAATCAAAAGATTTATAAGCCGGATTTTGTACTCATTTACATGAGCGATGACCATTCATCTAGGATGTTTGTTACCAAACACCTCATGCGACCTACCCGAGCCACGGTGAGAAAATGCACCATAAGCAGCTCCTATTTGGTCTTGCTTCCAGTGGGGTTTACCTGCCGAATTTGTTACCAAATCCGCGGTGCGCTCTTACCGCACCCTTTCAGCTTTACTCGCTTTGCTTACTCAGGCTTTCACCCTCATTGTAATTATCCGGTAGCATTTAAAAACACCCTAAGATATTTTTAAATAACCACAATAACAACTACACAAAACAAGAAGTCTTCTTTCTGTTGCACTTTCCGTCAGATTCAAAGTTTCCCAAAAATCTGCCCGGGTGTTACCCGGCACTGTATTTTCTTGAAGTCCGGACTTTCCTCACCTGTTTAGCTTTCAATCCTGCATAAGCATTCTCAAAAATTGCTATAAAAGCGCGGTCATCCAATCTTTCAATCATTGGCACTATGACAAAAAACTAAAAGTTTATCAAGTTTTGAGATCATTATGCACACGTACAAGCGCTAAAAGTCTTGCTGTTCCCTCAATGCAAGGCTGCGCAACGTCTTCAATATTCTGGAATTTTTCAGGATAATAACGTCTATGAAATGCTGTAATAATATCTTCAAAATCAGCAAAAGGATCATAGCCAATTCCATCCAAAAAAACTCTTTGAACATCATGATTTATAAACAAACTTTCAGCAGCCTCATAATCCATATCAGAAGGAAAAGGCCAAATACCCACACCTTCATTTGCCAAATACTGCCACGGAAATAACTCACCGGGATCAATTTTACGAGATGGGGCAACATCTGAATGTCCAAGGATTCCACTAGATGAAATGGAATAACGAGCCATAATATCAATGCATAGCTTAATCACTGCATTAATCTGAATATCAGGAAAAGCTTTATAACCAAATTCATGGCCGGAATTTACAATTTCTATACCTATTGAATGGGAATTTATATCTGATTCACCGACCCAATGCGCCAAGCCCGCATGCCATGCCCGTTTTTCCTCATCAACCAACTGCAAAACGCCACCATCTTCATCAATAAAATAATGAGCGCTGACCTCACTTACCGGATCACAAAGTCTATCAAGAGCATCCTCTGCTGTCTCCATACCTGTATAATGCAATACAATAAGCGAAGGAAACTCTACGCCCCTCCTATCATTAAAATTTGAAGATTTCTTTTGCTTAAAGATTTCTGTAGTCATAGATTATGAGCAATTCTATAGTGATTTGGCTTTATATTTCCCTATTGCTTTTGCGCAACGATTACACAAATTCGTATCTTTACTGACCTCAGGCAGAACCTTCCAACAACGTGCGCATTTTTCACCATCTGATTTGTCAATATTAACTACAAAGTCTCCCTCAGATACTTTTATCTGTGAAGTAATGCAAACATCTTCCATATTAACACTATTTAAAATCTCCATATCCTCTTTGGAAACACTTAGCTTTGGAAAGGCTTCAAGTGATGAGCCAAGCTCCTTACTTGCTCGTAACGGCTCTATAGCTTCAAGTACTGACTTGCGCATTTTGTAAATCACCTGCCATTTTAAAGCCAGAGCATCATTCCGCCAATCATCTCTTACCTCAGGAAATTCACGCAAATGCACGCTTTGCTC
Source organism: Alphaproteobacteria bacterium (assembly GCA_023140215.1). GTDB lineage: Bacteria > Pseudomonadota > Alphaproteobacteria > Micavibrionales > Micavibrionaceae > JAJRYK01. The sequence continues at coordinate 54,568 of JAGLMC010000064.1, read as the reverse complement.
TTTTTCAGATACACCCATCGGATGATGACTCCAAGCTTCCTCCGCCGTAAAACACAAAATCGGGGCAAGCCACGCGCTTAAATTATCAAAAATATGATACAATACTGTGCGTGTTGCACGACGCTCAAATGAATCCACAGCATCACAATATAAACGATCTTTTCGTATATCAAAATAAAATGCAGAAAGCTCCTGATTGCAAAAACTATGCAATGCATTAGCAAGTTTTCCAAACTCGTAAGATTCTATATACAAACGCACATCCTGACCCATAACTGCTAATTTATGTAACATTAAGCGTTCCAGTTCCGGAATGCGCTCATCTTCAAGATCGACCTTTTCCTCCTCGGAAAACCCTTCCAGAGAGCCTAATAAAAAGCGCAGAGTATTGCGAATGCGTCGATATAGATCACCGGCAGATTTCATAGAATCCTTTCCGATACGAATATCCTCGGAATAATTTGAAGTCATAGTCCACAGACGCAAAATATCCGCTCCATATTGATTCATCAATTTCAAAGGATCAACAACATTACCTTGAGACTTGGACATTTTATAGCCCTTTTCATCAAGCACAAACCCATGAGTCAGCACTGCCTTATATGGTGCTTCTCCTTTTGTACCGCAACTCTCCAACAAAGAAGAGTGAAACCATCCTCGGTGCTGGTCTGAGCCTTCGAGATATAAATCGGATTGATCTCCTACGCCCTTAAAGCAAGACCATGTTTCGGTATCATCGACAACGAAGGCATGAGTAGAGCCAGATTCAAACCAAACATCAACAATATCAAAGACTTGCGTATAATCATCGGCATTATATTTATCACCGAGGAAGCGCTGCGCTGCGCCTTCCTTCCACCATGCATCTGCGCCCTCTTCCTCGAACACATCACCGATGCGGTTGAATACGTCTTTGTCGAGTAGAACTTCGCCGGATTCTTTGTGTAAAAATAGCGCGATCGGAACGCCCCAAGTACGCTGGCGGCTAATACACCAATCCGGGCGGTTTTCGATCATTGCCGTAATGCGTGTCTCTCCCTTTTCAGGAATCCAACGAGTATTTTTAATCGCGCTCAAAGCCGTTTTACGCAGATCATTTTTATCCATTGAAATAAACCATTGTGGCGTTGTGCGGAAAATCACCGGTGCTTTAGATCGCCAGCTATGCGGATATTCATGACGTAACGAACCCTTTGCCAAAAGCTTTCCAGCAGCAGCCATTTCCTTAAGCACAGCGAAATTCCCGTCACCAAGCTTGCCTTCTTGCGTATAGACTTCCATTCCGGCGAAAAGTGGAACATGCTCACGGAATTTCCCGTCACTACTGACATTATCCGTAACCTCAATTCCGTGCTTCATACCTAAATAAAAGTCATCCGCTCCATGTCCGGGGGCAATATGAACAAATCCGGTACCATCCTCATCTGTGACAAAATCCCCAGAAAGTACCGGCACTTCAAATGTATCATATCCACCTTTATGTAGCGGATGTTTACAGATCGTCCCCGCAAGCTCAGAACCTTTAAATGTGCCAAGAAGCTCCCATTCTTCAATACCGGCTTTTTTCTTTACACCATCTGCAAGAGAAGTAGCCATAGAAAGCTTTGCACCAACCTCAGCGCGGCTATCCTGTTCTGATTTTATAACCTCATAAACGCCGTATTCTATATTATCGCTATAAGCAAGAGCGCGGTTAGACGGCATTGTCCACGGAGTTGTTGTCCATATGACAATATCCGCTCCCTCAAGTAATTCATGTCCGGCCTTTTCAACAGGAAATCTAATCCAGATCGTAATGGACTTATGTTCCTTATATTCAACTTCTGCCTCTGCCAGCGCAGTTTTTTCAACTGTCGACCACATGACAGGCTTTGAGCCAATATACAGACCATCATTCATGGCAAATTTATGAATTTCGCGCACGATCTTACCTTCAGCGCGGTTAGTCATAGTCAGATACGGATTGCTCCAGTCACCACTAACGCCAAGACGCTGAAATTGCCCAGACTGGATATCAACCCATTTTCTTGCAAACTGGCGGCATTCTTCGCGGAAAGATAATAAATCGACATCATCCTTGTCTTTACCTTCCTTGCGATATTTTTCCTCGATCTTCCATTCAATCGGCAAACCGTGACAATCCCAACCCGGCACGTATGGAGCGTCATAGCCCATCATTTGCCATGATTTTACAACCACATCCTTTAAAATCTTATTCATCGCATGACCCATATGAATGTTTCCATTAGCATATGGAGGGCCGTCATGAAGTACCCATTTAGGCTTGCCTTGAGCCTTTAAGCGCATCTGTCCGTAAAGGTCTATATCCTGCCATTGTTTTAGAATCTCAGGCTCTTTTTGTGACAATCCGCCACGCATAGGAAAATCCGTTTTCGGTAGAAAAACAGTCTCTTTATATTTATCTTTATTTTTTTCTTCGCTCATATTCTTCTCACTTTGGAAAATGCACTATGACGGGGCAATCCTTGTAAATCAAGCATTCTAAACTAATACATACCGGAAAGTACCAACATCGCCGGAATATAAAATAAGGCAAAAACTGTTCCAATTAAAATCGTTGTAGCAGCCTTTTCCGGTTTTAAATCAAGCTGTACAGAAAAAGCAGCTATATTTGCTGCCGGCGGGACAATGGACATGATAAAAAATAATTTATGCACCTCCGGATCAAAAACTTTCAACACCAACTGATCTAACATAATCAGCCCCCACGCCAGAAACGGCCACATTATAAACTGAGCAACAAATGTAAGAAACAAAAACCGAGGAGCAACAACCAGCCTTTTAACCGGTGACAGAGCTACTCCGATAATCATTATCCCGACAACAACATAAGCCCCCTTTGAATACTCCCAATACGGATCAAAAAAAGCGGGCAATGTAATATCAAAAATATTGAATAACAAAGCCAAAGCAACAGCATAAAGCGAAGGGAATTTTGCTAGCTTTAACATGCTTTCCTTGATATTAAAACTCGAACGAGCAGCAACGTAATACATTGTTGTTGCTTCATAAAATATACCACCTAGCAACATAAAAATATAAACAGCAACCCATTGCGGCTCAAATAATATAATAACAATTGGAACACCTATATAACCGAAATTACCTGCTGAAGCAGTCATGGCAAGCAAATTTGCCCTTTTATCATGGTATATATAATAGCCTATATACAACCACATAAAACTCATAGCGCTTAAAATAATATAAACAATGAATGGCAATATTATAAACGTAACATCAAGCTCTAACTTTACTACAAAACTAAAAACCATAAGCGGCATGAGAATATAGATACAAAGCGCACCAAGTGACTGTCGATCAACACCATAAAAACGCCCTGCAACCCATCCCAAAGCAATAAGCAGGTAAATAGGAATCATATTTGTAAAAAGAAGAAAGAAAATTTCCAAAACCTAAACCTCCAATATTAATCTTATTTGAGCACAATCTTTTTCCATTTGCCCTATCAGTCCTTTCAAAGAATCAAATTTTGCTTCTCCTCTCAAAAACTTCACAGGCTTTACCTTAAGAATCTTACCGTAAATATCCATATCAAAATCAAAAATAAAACTCTCAACTTGAGCTGTCGGACTTTCAAACATAGGACGAATACCTATATTTGTTGCTGCCGGACGCCATTTATCATCTCCTTCGACCTGAACATAAGAAGCATAAACGCCATAAGCAGGATGTGCAGTTTCACCTATTGAAAAATTTGCAGTTGGAAAACCAAGAGCTCGACCGCGCTGATCTCCTTTTATCACCTCACCCCATATTTCCCATTCCCAACCCAAAAGCTCATTTGCCTTTTCTATATCGCCATACCGCAATGCATGCCGGATACGGCTGGAAGACAAATCATCTTCATTATCATCTGCTACCTCTTCAACAACACTAACCGGAAGACCTGCGTTTCTGATTGTTTCTGCATTACCTTTACGAAGCTGACCAAAACGAAAATCATAGCCAACAACTATATGAGCCGGTTTTATTCCCTCCAATAAAACATCATTAACAAATTTTTCTGCCGGCTGACTGGCAAAATCCCAATCAAAAGAAATAAAAAAGATTTGATGAACACCACTTTTCTCTATGCGATGACTTTTCAACTTCTTAGGTGTGATTCTAAATGGAGGGTCATCAGGACGAAACAAACATCTGGGATGAGGCTCAAAAGTTAAAACAGAAACTACAGTACCCAAATCTTTAGCAATCTCTTTTGCCTTTTCAAACAAATAGACATGACCACAGTGAACACCGTCAAAATTACCAATTACAACTACAGAACCGGCAACACCCTCAAAAATTCCATTATGTGTTTCAAATATTTGCATATGATTTCTACAGACATTTCTATTTCAAATTAATTGCTACTTTTTTATTAAGTGTCTATCCACGTTGCGTCAATATTTGAAATAAACAATTAAACAATACCTTTCAATTAACAAAACCAAATTAACAAAACCAAATTAACAAAACCAAGTCTTCTATTGTTCTTAAAAAATTAGAACGCTACAATAAGCACACAATTCAAAAAACTCTTTAACTTTTGTGAAAAAATATGCGGAACTTCTTATTTTTAATATTATCTGGACTTCTCATTCTTGCTGACCAACTTAGCAAATGGTTTGTAACTGAATTTTTAATTCGCATAAACCTAGAAATAACAAACAACATGACACCTTTAGGGTTTATAGAATGGTATGAAAAAACACCTATACCGTTTCCATTTGTAGAAATTAACATTTTACCTTTCTTCAATATTGTGATGACGTGGAATAAAGGCGTTAGCTTTGGCATGTTCAACCATTCCAGCGTATATGGATCACTCATTTTTATTATCCTAAGCCTTGCAATATCCGCCGGATTTATAATATGGCTTTTCAGAACACAAGATCGAGTTCTTATGCTTGGGATATCTATGGTGATTGGTGGCGCAATTGGCAATATCATTGACCGCCTTCATTTTGGCGCTGTTATTGATTTTCTGGATTTTTATATTGGTAACTGGCATTATCCTGCCTTTAATGTGGCAGATAGCTGTATAGTTCTTGGCGTTACCTTACTTATGATTTACACATTATTTTTTGAAAAAAGACTTCCTCAACACTCAAGTAATAATTAGAGTAAAATATTATGAAACAACAAACACTTTTATTTATCTTATTTGCATTATCTCTTGGACTTACGGGATGCTCTAACGCAAAAAAACAGCTCGGACTTGAGCGAAGCGCACCAGATGAATTTTCTGTTGTAAAACGCGCTCCTCTGGCTATGCCTCCTAACTACATCCTACGCCCGCCAAGCCCGGGAGCACCTCGACCTCAAGAACAATCTACAAACGAACAGGCACGAAAGAAGGTTTTTGGAGCTACAAGTACACAATCCAAACTAACGATAAGTAACGGAGTCGCTGAAAATGCTCTTCTTCAGAATGCCGGTGGACAATATGCTGATCCTGATATTCGTCAAAAAATAGATAGTGAGGCTCTTGAACGCAACGACAATAACAAAGCTGTTGCAGAACGGCTTTTAGGTATTGTCCGTAAAACAAAGCCTACTGCAAACATTGTAAACGCTCCTGAAGAAGCAGCACGCATACGTCAAAATATTGAATCCGGTAAAAAAATTACCGAAGGGGAAACTCCTTCTATTGAAGATTAGAGATATCAACTCATGACATCAACAACACCAATATTTCATTCCCTGAAATCTTTATCTTATGTGTTTATTTTTATAATAGCATTTGGACTATTTTATAATTCACCGGCGTATGCAGACAAGGTCTTTAATGCACAAAGCTATACACTTGAAAACGGTATGGACATTGTAGTTATTCCAAACCACCGCGCACCGGTAGTTACACATATGGTCTGGTATCGCGTTGGCGCAGCAGATGAGTCTCAAGGTCTTTCAGGAATTGCGCATTTTCTTGAACATCTCATGTTCAAAGGATCACCTGTTATTGGTGGTGATGATCTAAAACCGGGGGAACTATCAAAAATTGTAAGTTCTCTTGGAGGAAGAGATAATGCATTTACCGGACAAGATTACACTGCATACTATCAATCCATAGCAACAAAACATCTGGAAACTGTAATGCGCATGGAAGCCGGACGCATGGAAAATATAAACCCTCCTCCGGAACATGTTTTATCAGAACGTGATGTTATACGTGAAGAACGCAGACAACGCACTGACAACGATCCACACGCACTTTTTAATGAAGAATTAGCCACTGCTATTTACCCGAATCATCCTTACGGAGTTCCAGTCATCGGCTGGGCGGATGAAATGGAAGTGCTAAGCTGGGATGACACAAAAGCATTCTATGACATGTGGTATGCCCCTAATAATGCAACTTTAATTATTTCCGGTGATGTTACCGGCAATCAGGTATATGAACTGGCACAAAAAATATACGGACAAATACAAAAGCATGAACTACCGCCAAGAAACAGAACATCTCATCCACCAAAAACCAAGAAACAATTTCCAATAAAATATGAACATAAATCTATCAGACAGCCTCTAGTCAAAAAAGCTTATAAAGTTCCAAGCTTTCACCAGAATAAATATGATGCGCTTGCTCTTCAGATTATAGAGGAAATTATAGGCAATGGTTCAACCTCACGTCTTTATAAATCTTTAGTAATTGAGCAAAAAATTGCCAGTGAATCCGGACTGTATTATAATTGCAAACGCCTTGATAAAACATCTCTTTGGGTCTATGCCTCACCATTGCCTGACATAGAACTTGAAGTAATTGAAAATGCTCTTGATCTTGAACTTAAAAAGCTGATTGAAAACGGAGTTACGGCAGAAGAATTAAGCGATGCAAAATCACGAATGCAAAATAAAGCTATTTATGCGCGAGATAGCCTCACTGCTCCAGCTATGATTATAGGAAGTTCTTTAGCGGCAGGATTAAATCTTAATGATATTGAGTACTGGCCGGATGACATTTCAAAAGTTACAGCAGCACAAATACAAAATGTAGCAAAACGCTATCTTGATCCTGAAAAAAATACTCCCGTTACCGGATATTTATTACCAAAAAAACCTGAAAATGAAAAACAACCTGAACAAAAAGTTATGGAAGAACCTGAACAAGAGGTTATGGAATAATGAAAGTCCTTATCGCATTTACTATTTTATTTCTTACGCTTAACGGCAATGCATTTGCGCGTAATAAAATACTGGACATTCAAGAAGTCAAAAGCCCGAATGGAATATCAGCATGGCTGGTTGAGGATCACTCTGTTCCTGTTATTGCACTTAAATTTTCCTTTAAAGGCGCAGGCTCTTCTCTTGACCCAGCCAATAAACAAGGGCTTGCGCGCATGGTTTCCAACACCATGGATGAAGGCGCAGGAAACTTAAGCTCACAGGAATTTCAAAAAGAACTTCGTGATCTTGTAATAAGTTTAAATTTTGGCAGTAACCGTGATAATTTTTCCGGTAATCTTAAAACACTGAGCAAAAATAAAACACGTGCTTTTGAATTGCTTGAACTCTCCCTGACACAACCGCGCTTTGATAAAGAGCCTGTTGATCGTATGCGCAAAGCCAATCAAAGCCGGATACGCTCTTCTTTATCTGATCCCAACTGGATAGCAGCTAGATTTTTAAATGATATTGCATTTGCCGGACATCCTTATGCACAAAATAGTGGCGGAACACTAAGCTCTTTAGAAAATATCTCTCCAGAAGACCTAAAACTTTTTCACCGCTCATACCTAGGTAAAAATAATCTGTCCGTAGCTGTAGCCGGAGACATTACAGCAAAAGATCTGGAAACCGTTCTTGATAAGATTTTTGGAAAACTGGCAGAAATTTCCATACCTCCTACTTCTAATTTGAAACTTCAAAATCAAGGTAAAAGCTTTATCTATAAATATGATATTCCACAAACTATCATTGAAATCATGCAACCCGGCATTGACCGAAAAGATCCGGATTATCAAATTGCGCAAGTAATGAATTTCATTCTTGGATCTTCCGGTTTCGGCTCTCGCCTAACTGAAACTATCCGTGAGAAACGAGGGCTAACATACGGCATATATACTTATTTTTACAATATGGAATACCTAGACACACTAGCACTTTCAACATCAACAAAAAATGAAAATACGGCAGAAATGCTATCTTTGATAAAAACAGAGTGGGATAAAATTAAATCCGAACCCGTTACAGACAAAGAGCTAAAAAATGCAAAAGCATATTTAATCGGCTCTTTACCGCTATCTTTAACATCAACAGATAAAATTGCCGGACTGCTTTTATCTTTACAGCAAGATGACTTACCTATTGATTATCTAATGCAAAGAGAAACAAAAATTCGCGCTACAACCAAAGAGGAAATTCAAGAATTGGCAAAAAGCTTGCTTAATGAAGATCAGTTTACAACTATTCTTATAGGACAGCCGGAAGGTATTAATAATGCAAAATTATTAGAGATTATTCCGAATGTCGAATAAACCACTGACAGAATGTAAGGGCTGGAAAGATTTGGAAAACCATCATAAAAAGATGGAAAATGTATATATGCGCGACATGTTCACCAAAAATCCGGCACGCGCTAAACATTTTAGCCTTAAGCTTGATGGATTGTTTCTGGATTACTCAAAACATATCATCACCGAAGAAACTATGGAAAAGCTTCTATGCCTTGCCAATGACTGCGATATTGAAAAAAAGCGCGATGAAATGTTATCGGGAGCGCATGTTAACACAAGTGAAAATCAACCTGCTTTACATACTGCACTACGTGGTTTTGTTGATAAGGATTTGAATATTGATAATGAGAATATACTGGATTTTGTAAATAAAACCCTCAAACATATTGAAAAACTTAGTAACGATATAAGATCAAATGAGAACTTTACCGATATTGTAAACATTGGTATCGGTGGCTCTTACCTTGGCCCTCATAGCGTCTGTGAAGCACTCAAAGACTATGCCGGTAATCAAAATATACATTTTGTTTCCAACATCGACGGTTCTCATATCACACAAACACTCAAAAGCTTGAAACCTAAAAGCACTCTTTTTATCGTTTCTTCAAAGAGCTTTACGACACTGGAAACAATGGCTAATGCAAAGATTGCAAAAGACTGGATTGGAAGCATAAATGAAAATAATCACTTTATTGCCATTACAGCAAACGAATCCGCTGCGCGTGAGTTTGGCATTAAAGACAGTTATATCCTGCCTATGCGAAATTGGATAGGAGGACGTTATAGCTTATGGTCTGCGATTGGTCTTCCAATTGCGATTTATACCGGATTTGATGTTTTTAAAGATCTTCTGGCCGGAGCGCGTAATATGGACAAACATTTCCAAGAAACACCTTTAGATAAGAATATGCCTGTGATTATGGCTATGCTTGGCATTTGGTATAGAAATTTTTGGAACTATAACACTCATGCCATTTCACCATATGCTCAAAATCTACATAAATTTCCAGCTTACGTACAACAGCTAGACATGGAATCAAATGGTAAGAATATTGATAAAAAAGGTCATGAAATTTCTTACAACACCAGTCCCGTTGTATTTGGAGAAACCGGCACTAACGCACAACATGCCTTTTTCCAGATGCTTCATCAGGGAAGTGACATTATCCCAGTAGATTTTATTGCTTTTATTAATGCTAATCATACATTAAACACACATCACACACAGCTTTTATCAAATGCACTTGCTCAATCACAAGCACTTATGAATGGAAGCACAGTTAAAAATGAGATGCACAGAAAATTTAAAGGCAATCGTCCAAGCTCAACTATTTTACTTAATAAGCTGGATGCCTACAATCTTGGTATGCTTTTAGCACTCTATGAGCATAAAATCTTTGTTCAAGGTTGTATCTGGAATATTAACAGCTTCGATCAATGGGGCGTTGAACTTGGCAAAGAACTTGCTAAAAACATCACCAACATCATTGAAAACAATGAAACAATACAAGAAACTGATTCATCAACACAAAATCTTATTCATCATATTCAAGCGTATAAAAATAAAAATTCATAAAATATTATAAGCTCTTAAGGTAGAGTGTAATTAGAAATTAATAGAGCAATAAATAATGCCGGAAGGCGTTAAACAAGCAAGAATGCATATGAAAGATTATATACCTGATCCTGAAGAGCTGGATCATATAAACCAAAAAACGCTAGATAAGATTATTAAAAAGCACAACATGTATTTACATGGCAAGCTTGGTGGCGCTAGAGCTGTTATTCAATATCGAAATTTATCAAATCTTGATTTTAAAGGAAAAAATCTCTCACAAGCTGATTTTACCGGCTCTATGCTATTACAGGTTAACTTCTCCGGATGCGACCTTATGAGTGCCAGCTTTTTCGCCTGTGATTTACGTAACTCTAATTTTAGAAATGCGAATTGTGCTCGCTCTGATCTACGTGGAGCATACGTCGCTGGAACTGATTTTACCGGTGCTGATCTAAGCAAAGCAGATATGCGCGAAGGTAAAATCATGAAACGCGGAGAAAAAGGAGTTCTTACAGATCGCAAACGCTCAGCAGGTGAAGGATCAAAAACTATCTTCACAGGCGCAAAACTCACAGAAACAAATATGAGTGGTGTGCAAGCTTTCTCTGCTGATTTCTCTAATGCAGATCTCTCCAATACAGACCTTTCCGACGCAGATTTTTCAAATTCTTGTTTTGAAGGAGCTAACCTGACAGATGCCGATCTTTCCAACTCGGATTTAAGCAATACAAATATGCGCTCAGCCATTATTGCAGGCGTATCCATGGAAAATACTGAACAACAAGGTATAGATATCTCAACCGCCATCACAGAACAAGACATGGGAGACAAGCTTGAGAACCTTGGCAAAACTCTTCCAGAGCTATTGGAAGAACATACTCTTTGGGTTGCCACAGCCGGAAAAAGAGGTCGCCAGCTTGATCTGAGCGGTTATGATTTAAGAGATGTTTTAGATATCAATCGCTTTCCACTTACAGCCATCATTGCAAATAATGCAAACTTTCTCAGTCAAGACCTACGAGAAGCTGAGCTTCAAAGTGCTAATTTTGATAAATCAGATTTTCGTGATTGCAAGATGCAGTGTGCTGATTTGCGCGGCTCAAGTTTAAGATATACTAAATTTGCTCGTGCTAACCTTAGAGAAGCAAAATTATGTCCTCTTGAATTTGAGCGAGACGACCCATTATACAGACTAAAACGTGTTAACCTGCGCGGAGCAGACTTGCGATATACAACTTTAATTGATGCGGATTTACGTGATTGTATCCTTATTGGTGTTGATTTAACAAATGCCATAATGAATAATTGTGACTTACGACGAGCTGACCTTACAGGCGCTATTTTAACAGGTGCTATTCTTGATGGCGCTCTACTTGATGAAGCCATTATAGATCTTAGCACTCTTTAGTTATCCACGCTTTCCATAGGTAAATTATACCCCTTTGCTGACTCTCTACTGCGCACACGTTACTTTTATACATTCATAATAATATGCATAAATGGATGGAAATAATTAAATGCGTATACGATATCTTCCAGAAACACTTATAAACCAGATTGCGGCTGGTGAAGTTGTTGAACGTCCTGCCGCAGCGGTTAAAGAAATCGTAGAAAACTCCATTGATGCAGGAGCAACGCAAGTTAATGTGACTATCCGTGATGGCGGTAAAAGTTTAATCATTGTTAGCGATAACGGCTCTGGAATGAACAAAGAAGATCTTATAGCCGCGTTTGACCGTCATGCGACCTCCAAACTTACAGGTAATGATCTTTTAAATATCCAATATATGGGATTTCGTGGTGAGGCACTTCCTTCTATTGCTGCTGTAGCTCGTGTAAAAATCACAACGTGTATGCAAGATAATGAAGCGTGGGAATTACAAGTTGATGGCGGTAAAAAAGGTGAAGCTATACCTTGTGCACATACACTAGGCACACAAGTTGAAGTACGTGATCTCTTTTATGCAACTCCTGCGCGATTGAAATTCCTGAAATCTGAGCGGGCTGAATATATGGCTGTAAAAGATACAATCACACGCCTTTCTATGGCCAACCCGAATATTAGTTTTACACTAGCTCATAATGGGAAAACCAGCTTAAAGCTACCGGCTTTACTAGACTCACGGGAACGTCTTAGCTCCATATTAGGTAAAGAATTTGGTGATAACTCCATTGAAATAAACTCCGAGCGCGAAGGAATAAAACTATCTGGATATGCCGGTCTCCCAACACTTAATCGCGCCACTTCACAGCATCAATATTTATTTGTAAATGGCCGTCCTGTTCGAGATAAACTATTACATGGATGTGTACGGGCTGCATATTTTGATGTACTGCATACCGGACGCCATCCGATGCTAGCTCTATTTCTTACTCTCTCCGGTGAAGAAGTTGATATTAATGTTCATCCGGCCAAAACAGAAGTACGTTTTCGTGATCCCGGACTTGTACGCGGTTTAATTATCAGTTCACTTAAACATGCTTTACATGAGGGTGGGTTTCAATCTTCCTCCAGTATTTCTACGAGCGCTCTTGGCGCTATGCGTCCATCCGGCTTTCCAAACTCCAAATCTTTACCTATTACTCGTGGTAACTCACAAGCTGTTCCTCACTCTTACATAAGAAATAAAAATGGCGAATACGGAAATTTAGCAGACTCACAGAATATGGCATATACAACGCAAATGGATATGAATGCTGATATAATGCCATCAGCACGAAATGAGAATTTTATTCAAAACACGCCTGAGAATGAAAACTTTCCTCTTGGCGCTGCGCGGGCACAACTTCATGAAAACTACATTGTTGCACAGACAAAAAACGGCATTGTTATTGTTGACCAACACGCAGCTCATGAGCGCCTGACCTATGAGCGCTTTAAAGCACAAATGTCCGAATGTGAAATTGAGAAACAAGGCCTGCTCACTCCAGAAATTATTGAACTGGACGAGGGACAGATAGAGCTACTTTTAAAACACCGCGATGCTTTATCAACTCTGGGATTGGAAATCGAATCCTTTGGAGCAGGAGCAATTGCCGTACAATCAATTCCAGCCATTCTGGCAGATAAAACCAATATAAAACATCTTGTTTGTGATCTGGCTGATGATATTTTAGAAAGCGATAATGTACAAAATATCGAAAAGCAAATTAATAATATCTTGTCTAGCATGGCATGTCATGGCTCTATTCGTTCAGGACGGCGTATGAATGCAGATGAAATGAACTATCTTCTCAGAGAAATGGAAGAAACTCCATATTCCGGACAATGTAATCATGGACGTCCAACATATATAGAATTAAACTTAAACGATATTGAAAAACTCTTTGGAAGACGATAGATAAAAAATGAAAAAAAGCACTGAACAAAAGAAAATCCTACAATTTTATATTGTCTTTGGCGTTATGCTTGTACTCTTTCTTGTTCCATCTTTACTTGCTGCAATAATATCAATCATCTTATTTTGTGGCGTGACAATATCCGCCTATCTCATTCGTAGAAATAGTGAAGATGGCTCTTTAACCCACAACCACATGACTTTTATCATTCGTACAATTTGGATAGGTAGTTTTTTTGCATCACTGAGCATGCTTGTCGGAGGAACATATTTATTTTTAGAAATTGATAACACACCGCTTAATCCCTGCATTCAGTCTATGTTGAACTCTATCCCATCCTCAATAAACCAACTAAACGCCATTATCGAGCCATGCGCGAATGATTATTGGATAGCTAATAAAAAGGTAATAATCATAAGTTCTGGAATAGTAGCTATACCTATACTTGCTTATTTTATAATGCGTTACATAAGAGGCATATCACGCGCACGAAAAGGATACAGAATTTCAAATCCAAAGAAATGGTTTTAATTTACAAGTTCTAGAAACCGTACAGACGCTTCCAAATCAACTTTAACAGCATCATCTTTTTTCTGCTCCGCCGGATCCATACCGTATTTTGCTTCATTATATATCTTGGCTTTATAAGCTTCCTCAATTCGCATAGCTGCAAAAGTCTGCTCTACCGTGATTTCTCTTTCTACAAAAGCTATAGCTATAATGATTGAACCAACAAGCGGAGCAATCAACTGCACTACCGTAAAATGCGCACTATCAAGAACATCAATATATTCTGCAACACCTGTATGAGCAGAAACCGGCTGTGATAACGCTTGTAGACTATTAGTTGTTTTAAGAGACACTCCAAAGCGCTCTTTAAAACGTTCTTGAACAGGCTGCCATGATGCGCGCTGAACCTCTACAAGCTCTGATGGCTTGTCAGCGTAATAACAAATCAAATCTGTATCCAGATATTTTAATAGAGACTTGGTCATTGCAGGACGCTGCTCTGAAACCCGATCAATTTGTGTGCTAAGAAGCTGAGTTAAAGGCATTGTATCCGGAATAATTTTTTCACCTTGCGATTCCCATTCACATACCAGCGCATTAGCAAGCCTGTCATGCTTCGTAAGCAGCAGAGCTTTATATGGCGTTTTTACAGGTTTCCCATCAAGATTAATAGTATAGCCTTCGTTTGTTTCTCTTATTGTAACGAGCTTATAAAAACGTTTCATTTTACTGGTAATAACTCTTTCTCTGCTTCTTTCTCTGCTTCTTTCTCTGCTTCTTTCTCTACTTCTTTCTCTACTTCTTTCTCTTCCTGCAATTTACTTACTTTATTTTCTTTTGGTAAATTTTCAGCCACACCAATAAATGCAGCACAAGGATGTTCATCACTCAAACCAATATCAGTCAGTGTAAAAGCCAGAAATGCCGGATTTACAATACCAAGTAAAAGTCCTCCGATTTTTGCACCAAAACTAAATAAACTCGGGCTTATAGATGGGTTTCCAATTGAACCGGTTATATTAATGGCCGTGGCGAGGCTACCAATCGCAATGTCTTTTGATTTTGGCTTGATAGATATATCCAGATTATCTTCTACAATATCATATGTTCCAGTACCGGCAAGCGTTACATGTTTACCATCCAAAAACATAGTATTGGAAGTAGCAAGACTATCCTCGATTTTAAAATCCACAATAGCACAATTCACGCCAAGCTCTTCTTCAGTGCTAATATCCGGCAATATGGCATTAACTAATCCACCTCCCCAAAGATTAATAACCCCAGATTTGAAACGTCCCTCTCCACCAATAAATGTTGCCTGCCCATTCAAACCTTTCATCAAAGCTTGAACAGTGTCACCCTGCGATTTCACTTTCAAAACAACATTACCGACACCGTATATTTCAGCGGTATCATTCATACTTTGTTGCAAAGAACCATAATCAAGATTACGAAGCGAAATATCAACATCGAGTGCTGCCGGTAATTTTTTCACATCCAAGACAATATGTCCTTTCAAATCACCTTTGGAAAGTTTTCCTCCCAACTTGATTTTTAATTCTTTGTCTTTAATCTTTACAGGAAACTTTAAAGACCCAAGATTCCCTTTTGCTACGTGAAATTCTTCTATTTTCATCGTCAAATCAACATCTTCAAAAACAAGATCTATAACTTTTTCTTCTTGATCTCCATCTCCTAAAATACGAGAAACCTCCTCAATCATTTTCACAACAAGAGATTCTCCGCCAATATCTTCTACATGAAATGACGGACTAATAATTGTGCCTTTAATTGAAGATTTTGAAATTAAAATATCAGGCTCTAAAATCGTACCACTACCGGAAAGCAATAATTTTGCTTTGGCGTTTATTTTACCCTTTATTTCTTCAAGTGTAAGACTACCGGTTATTACATCTTGATCGTTCAATGTTATTTTTAGATTACTAAACTCACCATTATTCAAATCGGTAAATACTTTTATTCCACCTAAATGCGCCTCAAGATGACGATGGCCACTAAATCCATATGCTCTCCACTTTCCCTTACCAAAAACATCAATATCAGTTTTAGCCATAAAAGAATCATTTCCAATATAGCCAACAGCTTTTAAAATAGCGCTGCCCTTTTTTTCTTCAACAGATAAAGAATCAAGCTTCACAGCTTTTGATAAAAATACACCCGGAACAGTGCTTACCCCTTCAATATTCAAAACTTTAAACTTACCATTACCAAACATTACATCAAAAAAACCTAACTTAATTTGTATTTTCTTGGCTAATGCAACCGGTGTTATATCGCCTTCTTTTTGACGTAAATCCATATCTTCAAAATCAAATATAATATTTGGAAAAAAGGCCGCATAATTAAGCGTTCCAACGCTTGCATGATACCCTGTTGCAGAAGACAGATACCCTTCTATTCCATCTTTGAATATCTTTTTATTACCATTAACATTGGCCAAAACAGTAAAAATAATAATAAAAAAGGCGCTAACGAAAAACAGTATTTTAAAAACTGTCATGTATAGCGGTTTTTTTGCTATCTTTTGCTCATTGTTTTCTTCTTTGCTATTTTCTTCTTTGCTCATTGTTAATCCTTATCTTTAATCAATCATTGCCCTCAAACGGATCATGTTTGTAATTAGAATCAAAACCAAACGATTTCCAACTCTTCTTAAGCTCTTTTGGCAAAGGCGCAAAAATATCCAGAGTGGTGTTTTTTATTGGATGCTTGCATATAATACGCGCAGAATGCAAATGCAACCTGTCTACTATGTCCATCCCTTCAAGTGACACGACCTCTTCCTCAGAAGAACCGCCATTATGTTTTCCTCTATATTTATTATCACCTAAAATTGGACAACCCATAATTTCCGTATGCACGCGAATCTGATGCGTTCTTCCGGTTCTAGGCCAAAAAGCAACGAATGCAACCTTTTCAGATGCACGCTCAAGTACAACATAATCCGTCAGGGAAAATTTACCCTCTTTCTCATCAACAACCATTCTCTCACGATTAGGCCCACCGGCTTTTATCAATGGAGCTTTAATACTACCTTCACGCATTTCCGGCGTTGGCATAACAAGAGCATAATATATTTTCTTAATGCCACGATCTCTAAAAGCATAACCAAGAGCCTTTGCAACTTTACCAGATCGCGCAAGCAAAAGAACTCCGCTAGTTTCCTTATCCAAACGATGTACAAGACGAGGTCTAACACCATCATCACCAACCAGCGCATCTAGCATCCCATCAATGTGACGATGCACCTTTGTGCCACCTTGAACCGCCAGTCCATAAGGTTTGTTAATTGCAATAACATCACCGTCATCATAGATAACGAGAGAACGCATAAAATTAGTATCTTCCTCGCTCAGCTTTGGTTTTTTACCTTTAATTTTAAACTCGACAGGAGGAATACGAACACTCTGCCCGGCTTGTAATTTTACATCAGGTTTAATCCGTTTACCGTCAACACGGAACTGTCCCTTACGAATCAACTTTTGTGCAAGACCATATGGAATATCAGGCACATTCTTTTTTAGCCAACGATCAAGTCGCTGCCCGTCATCATCTTGGGATATTTCTATATGCCTGACTTTCGTCTTTTGGAATTCACTCATGAAACAAAATTTCTCACAATAAACATAGCTATAAATAATGCACCAACAGATAGCATCACAGAGGATGTAATGTACAAAGTCGCAGGGAGCAAGGAATTTTTATCCCACAGAGTTGCAATATCAAGTGAAAATGTTGAAAAAGTTGTAAAAGCTCCGAGCAATCCTGTTATCAATAATGCCCGAAACTCCTGCGTTGGCTGCCATACATTATCAAACCACGCAACCAACAAGCCAATCAAAAACGAGCCAAGCACATTAACTATTAATGTTCCCCACGGAAATCCATCCCCAAAAACTTTTAAAGATAAAATGTTAATGCTATGCCGAAGCACAGCTCCTATTGCTCCACCTGCTGCCACAGCTCCTATTGTGCTAATCATAATTACCTCTTAAAAGAACAGCATGAAACATCTATTTTTGCAGCTTAACAATAATTTCAAAGGGATTACACTAGCAATTGCAGGTTTCTCCGCTTTTGCCATATCTGATGCTACATCAAAATGGCTCTCTCACCAATATGAGCCTTTGCAAGTTGTCGGAATGAATGCTCTTTTTTCTATGATTACCATTTTAATTTTCGCCCCTTTTTTAGGCGGGTTATCAAATACACTTAAAACTAAAAAGCTGCATATTCACGCCGGCAGATCAGCCTGTAATATTATTTTAAGTATATTAATTGTTATTGCCTTTTCCAAACTATCTCTTATTGCTATCTATACATTGCTTTTCATAACGCCCTTTGTGACAACCTTGCTGGCAATTCCTATCTATAAAGAACGCGTAGACAAACACGGATGGATTGCAATTGCCATAGGATTTGCAGGAGTTTTGGTTGTCTTACGTCCCGGAATTTCCGATATCAATCAATGGCTTTTTCTGCCGCTCTCTATGACTTTATTTGTAAGTATATTATTCCTTCTTGCCCGCAAACTTCCAAATGATGAAACTTTACTATCTTTAGCATTTTTCCCAATCCTAACAAACTTTGTAATAATAACGCCTATTACATTTATATTATATAAATTTCCTCCAATTTCTCATATTTTTGCTTTTGTCATATGTGGAATTACTGTCGTTTTCGGCTTAATCTGCACGACTTGTGCATTCCGTATTGCCAAAGCCTCAATCATTAGTCCCATTCATTATTCACAAATATTATGGGGCATTGGATTTGGATATTTTCTATTCGAAGACATTCCTGACATGTGGACATTAATCGGCTCGGCAATCATTATTTCCAGCGGAATCTATTTAATTGAAATCGAGCGACGACGAATATATTAATTTACATTTATAACCATATAGTGATTTGTATTAAGACACATTTATGGCGTTACTGCTGAATATATTCCTACACTTTTTCCCAAAAGTCAAGCATTTTTTTATTTTTTTTAAATTTATTTCATTCTGCGCTTTGCAAAAAACTCCATTCGCTTTTTAATATCACGCTCAAAACCACGCTCAACAGGCTTGTAAAATTCCTGCCGAGCCATATCTTCCGGAAAATAATTTTGCCCTGAAAAACCTTCCTTCGTATCATGATCGTAGCGATATCCTTCACTATATCCATAGTCCTTCATCAACTTTGTAGGTGCATTCATAGCATGCTTTGGCGGCATCAAAGATCCTGTCTCTTTTGCCACTATATTGGCAGCTTTAATAGCCAGATAAGAAGCATTTGATTTAGGAGCAGTTGCCAAATAAGTCACTGCCTGCGCCATAGCCAGCTCCCCTTCCGGAAGGCCAAGTCGTTCATAAGCCTGCCACGCAGCAATAACAAGAGGCAAAGCATGCGGATCGGCATTTGATATATCCTCAGAAGCAACGCACGTCATGCGACGTAAAATATATTCCGGATTTTCCCCGCCCTGAAGCATTCTCGCCATCCAATACAACGCTCCATCAACATCAGAGCCACGCAAAGATTTATGAAAGCAGCTAATCAAATTGAAATGCGCATCATCTCCCTTGTCATAAAGTGGAGCGCGCCGTTGAATTAATTCAAGAAGAGCCTCAACATTCATTTTCTGTAACTGAGAACTATTATTTTTAGTACCAGACGTAACTGTACTCAAAATTTGTTCCACCATAGTCAAAATATAACGTCCATCTCCATCTGCTATAGCTTTGAGCGTAGAACGAGCTTCTTTGTCTAACGGTAATTTACATCCTTTTTCTTCTTCTGCACGAATAAGAAGTAATTCAAGGGCATCATCATCCAGACGCTTTAGAACAAAAACCTGCGCTCTGGAAAGCAAGGCCGCATTAAGCTCAAAAGACGGATTTTCTGTTGTTGCACCAATGAGTATAATTGTACCATCCTCAAGCACAGGCAAAAACGCATCTTGCTGAGATTTATTAAATCGGTGTATTTCATCAACAAACAGTAATGTACCGTGACCATTTTGTTTTCTGATTTTTGCAGCATCAAAGACTTTACGCAAATCTTGTACACCGGAAAAAACTGCTGATATCTGCTCAAAATGTAAGTCTGAATTATTGGCAAGAATACGAGCCAATGTAGTTTTTCCACATCCGGGAGTCCCCCAGAGAATCATTGATGGTAAATTTCCAGCCTGAAGCATTTTAAATAATGCACCATCAACCCCCACCAAATGATCTTGTCCGACTAACTCTTCCAGAGTTTTTGGACGCAAATAATCTGCAAAAGGACGATTAACTGACTCTTGTCCTTTATCATCTATAAATAAATCTGCTGTAGTTACCTTTATACTCATTGTTTTTTAATGATATAAAATTTCTTTACGTCTAATATAGAAGAACATAATGAATAGGGTTGACCTTAATACCTAGTTCATGAAAGAAATTTAACCTTAATAGTGAAATGTTAACATTTAAAGAATAATTATGAACGCACAATTAAATTATACTCAAGACATCGCAAAAGCCACAAATAAACTATTTGAGAAACTTTCCGGCCAGTACAAAAAAGAACAATGGGAAACGCTTGCTCCTTATATCTATGAAATTAATAAACTAAAAAAAGAAAAAAATGCAGTTATTCTTGCTCATAACTACATGACACCGGATGTATTTTTTGGTGTTGGAGATGTTGTCGGTGATTCTCTTGGGCTTGCACAAGTTGCAGCTAAAAGTGATGCTGATATCATTATTCAATGTGGTGTGCATTTCATGGCAGAAACTTCTAAAATTCTTTGCCCGAATAAGAAAGTTATTATACCTGATATAAATGCCGGATGCTCTTTAGCTAGTTCCATTACTGCTGAAGGCTTACGCGCAATGAAAGCAAAATATCCGGGCATTCCTGTTATTACCTACGTTAATACATCTGCAAATGTAAAAGCTGAATCTGATGTATGTTGCACCTCTTCAAATGCTCTTAAGATTGTTAATGCTCTTGGAAAACAAGGACACGATAAAGTAATAATGACACCGGACAAATTTCTAGCACAAAATGTTGCAGCGGAAACTGATGTAGATATTATCTATTGGGATGGAGCATGCGAAGTCCATGAGCGATTCACAGCCGAAGAAGTTAGAAATATACGCACTTCAAATAATGATGTTATAGTGCTTGCTCATCCTGAGTGTCCTCCAGAAGTTATGGCTGAAGCTGATTTTGCTGGATCTACAGCACAAATGGATGATTACATTAAAGAACACAAACCTAAAAAAGCTGTCTTAATGACAGAATGCTCAATGAGCGACAATGTTGCAGCAGCAAATCCTGATATAGAGATGATAAAAACATCTCAAATGTGCCCACACATGAAACTTATCACTCTGCCTAAAATTCTAAAAGCACTACAAACAGAAAATCCAGAGGTAATAATTGACCAAGAAATTTCTGCACGGGCTAAAATACCAATTGAACGTATGCTGGAATTAAGTTGAAATGCCTGAATCCGTAGCGACTGAATCCTTAATCCGTCAAGCCCTTAAAGAAGATCTAGCCAATCAAACGGACATCACAACAACTCTTACTGTTCCTGATTACAAAACAGCTACAGCAGTTATATGCACACGAATAGAAGGAACTCTTGCAGGAATCTCTATCGCTTTAAAAACCTTTAAAATGGTTGATAAAAATTTAACAATTACACTTCATGCAAAAGATGGAAATTTCCTCAAGTCAGATCAAGATATTTTAAGTATTAAAGGAAACGCAGCTTCTATTATGATTGCTGAACGCACAGCTTTAAATTTTCTTACTCATTTATCAGGAATAGCTACACTAACAAAACGCTATGTTAATGCTGTAAAACATACAAATACTCAAATTCTCGATACACGTAAAACTATTCCCGGCCTTCGTGTATTACAAAAGTATGCAGTAAAAACAGGAGGTGGTGTTAACCACAGATTTGGTCTTTATGATGCTATTTTGATTAAAGACAATCATATAGCTATCGCTGGAGGTATAAATAATGCCCTTGATTGCGTTAAGGGACAAAGCATAAAAATTGAGATTGAAGTTGATACACTTGAGCAACTGGATATGGTTCTTAAACATGGCGGAGCAGATATTGTAATGCTTGATAATATGGACATTAAAACTTTGCAACTAGCTGTAGATATGGCCAAAGGCAAAATTATTACAGAAGCATCCGGAGGCATTACTTTAGACAACGTTTTAGATATAGCAAAAACCGGTGTTGATTATATATCTATCGGTGCATTAACACATAGCGCACAAGCTCTGGATATTGGTTTGGATATTAATATTGATATTTAAAAAAATGCAAATCACTATGTCTAAGCATTATCAATAACTTTTATGATTTAAAATAAAACGATCATAACCTCTTCATATTAGTATTCTTTTTACCTTTTTAAGAGATAATAGTAAAGAATATATTTCTGTAAGAAATATTAGTTTTAAGGCATACTTTCAAAGTTCAAATTAAAATAGAAGCAAGGTTAGAACATATTTTTATTATAATAACTCACACCAAAAATTTATTATTATTAGCTCTTGTTTCATTTGCTTTTCTTATAGGAAATCTCTACTCATCTCCTGCTTATGCGCAAAAGAAATATGAAAAGCTTAATAGTAATATTATTACAACATTTATAAATAAAACCTCTGAAATTACTTCTGGCGTAAATTTAGAAATATCCCCTGAAGAAATTACAGACTATCTTAAACTGCACCTTTATAAAAAATCGCGATTCAAAAGCACTATAAAATACAACATTCCAAATCATCCATCACAAGAAACATCTATGAGTCTAAACAAAAAAGATTTTATCAAAAGTATTGAGGATGGATCTAAAGCAATATCTGACTACGAGAATGAAATTAAAATTAAAACAATTAAAATCTCAAAAAACGGTAAAAGAGCAACAGTACAAACTGAAGGACTCGAAACAGGAATCATGCCCGTATCAGCCTACGATATCACAACACAAAATATTCCAATTAAAGGAATATCTAAATGCAATCAAATTATATCCTTAAGCAAAAAAGGAATAATCCAGATGCACAGCGCCCAATGCATAACAGAAATTACTTTTTTTGATTATCAATAGGTTTCTGCCATCTTCTGAAATTGACTACTAACTTCTAGCAAGCATCAACTTTTTAATCTCGGCAATTGCCTTTCCCGGATTAAGTCCTTTGGGACAAGTGTTTGAACAATTCATAATTGTATGGCAACGATAAAGACGGAAAGGATCTTCAAGCTGATCCAAACGATCGCCTGTAGCCTCATCCCGACTATCAATAATCCAGCGATACGCTTGCTGTAAAATTGCCGCCCCCAAAAAACGATCACCATTCCACCAATAACTTGGACAACTCGTTGTACAACAAAAACACAAAATACAACCGGAAGGCCCACGTCCATCATCACCATTTAGCAAATTTGCATCTTCAGAAGACTGTAAACGCTCACGATCCGGCGCTGAACTATCGGTTTTAAGCCACGGCTCAATATTACGATATTGTGCGTAAACATGATTAAGATCCGGTACAAGATCTTTTATAATAGACATATGCGGCAAAGGTGTAACTTTAACATCTCCCTTACAATCATTAATATCTTTTGTACATGCAAGAGTGTTTGTGCCATTAATATTCATTGCACATGAACCACAAATCCCCTCACGACAAGATTTCCGAAAAGTCAGCCCATGATCAATACTGTCCTTAATATACATAAGCGCATCAAGAACCATAGGCCCACATTTATCCAGATCAATCGTATACTCATCAAGTCTAGGATTTAGTGTATTACCATTTTCATCCAGCTCTTCCGGATTCCAGCGATAGACAATAAATGTCTTTTTTCGTTTTGCATCACCGGCAGCATCAATGACTCTACCTTTTTCAATCTTTGAATTTTTAGGAAGTGTAAATTGTACCATAATTCTAATCTCTGTCGTAAAATGAAAACGCTATTTGAAGTAATAAACCCTTATTATGAATAAATAAAAACACTCTAGTAAACCCGTTTTTTCAATGGAATCATTTCAACATCATCAGTTAATGTTTTCATGATAACAGGACGATAACCAATATCTACCTTACCATTCTCATCAATACGTGTAACTGTATGTTTATGCCATTTATCATCATCACGATCCGGAAAATCTTCACGTGCATGCGCACCTCGTGATTCCTCACGATTAGATGCTGAGTACATGGACACAACAGCTTGAGAAAGCAAATTATCCAACTCCAAAGTTTCCATAAGCTCTGTATTAAAAATCATACCACGATCATCTAAAAACAAATCATCCTTTTGCTTAAAACATTCATCAATTTTAACTACACCCTCATCCAGAACCTCACCGGTACGAAAGACAGATGCATGATTTTGCATTATACGCTGCATTGAATCACGCAACGCCGCTATTGACGTTCCACCTTTAGCATTGCGATAACGATCAAAACGATCAATTGCCTTCGTGCCGTCATCACCGACTAATAAACGATGTGATGCACCGGCTGTTACTGTCTCTGCTGCTGTATTAGCTGCGGCTCTACCAAAAACAACCAGATCAAGAAGTGAGTTTGAACCTAAACGATTTGCCCCATGAACAGAAACACAAGCAGCCTCTCCAATAGCCATCAATCCCGGAACAATAGCGTTCGGATCTTTTGATGTCGGATTAATCACTTCAGCACGGTAATTAGTCGGAATACCGCCCATGTTATAATGTGCGGTCGGCAAAACAGGAATAGGCTCTATGGTTACATCAACTCCGGCGAAAATCTTAGAGCTCTCTGCAATGCCCGGCAATCTTTCCTGAATCATCTTTGGATCAAGATGCATTAAGTTTAAATGTATATGATCTTTTAGTTCACCAACGCCTCTACCCTCACGAATTTCAAGAGTCATAGCTCGTGAAACAACATCACGTGAAGCAAGATCTTTAGCGCTAGGTGCGTAACGTTCCATAAAACGCTCACCTTCAGAATTGGTCAAATAACCACCTTCACCGCGCACTCCTTCCGTAATCAAACAACCTGCACCATAAATTCCAGTCGGATGGAACTGTATAAACTCCATATCCTGTAATGGTATTCCAGCACGCAAAACCATTGCATTTCCATCACCGGTACAAGTATGAGCAGAAGTACAAGAAAAGAACGTACGGCCATAACCGCCTGTAGCTAAAATAGTTTGATGCGCACGGAAACGATGTAACGTACCGCTATCTAAATCCCAAGCCATAACACCAAGACACTCACCATCATCACTCATGATTAAATCAAGTGCAAAATATTCTATGAAAAACTCGGCATTATGCTTAAGTGCCTGAGAATAAAGAGTATGAAGCATTGCATGTCCGGTTCTATCAGCAGCAGCACATGTACGCAACGCAGCTCCCTTACCGTAATTAGTAGTCATTCCACCAAAAGCGCGTTGATAAATCTTACCTTCCTTTGTGCGACTAAAAGGCACTCCATAATGCTCAAGTTCAATAATCGCCGGTATTGCTTCCTTGCACATATACTCAACAGCGTCCTGATCTCCTAACCAGTCAGAACCCTTAATTGTATCATAAAAATGAAAACGCCAATCATCCTCCCCCATATTACCTAACGCAGCAGAAATACCACCCTGCGCCGCTACTGTATGAGAGCGCGTTGGAAATACTTTAGACAAAAATGCCGTATGCAATCCTTTTTCCGCACAACCAAAACCTGCACGCAAACCCGCACCACCGGCACCAACAACAATCACATCAAGTTCATGATCAATAATTTCATAAGATTTAGACATTTAAACACCCATGCTAAAAGCAATTTTAAGAACAAAAAACACGCAAACTACACCGGAAACAGAGAAAAACATATAATCAAAAATCAACGCTAAAATTTTCACCCACTCAGAATGAATATAATCTTCCATGATTTCACGAATACCAAGAACCAAATGATAAAACAACGTGATAACAAATAAAATCATCGCTATGGAATTAACCGGAACAGCAAGATATTTTACAAATTCCAAATGAGACATTCCAACACTTTGAAGTACAAACCACACAAACCAAAAAGCAAGAATAGTGGAAGCTATAGCAGCCACACGAAGCCGCACCCACTCTTTCAATCCACTCCTTAACGAACCAAGGCCACGAGCGCGCGCCAAAGGCGTTTTAAAGCCATGTGCTTCCCATTTTAATTTCATAAAACCACCCTTTTAATTAAAAGAAAATAAATCCCCATGATCCAACCGTCAACAATGCTGTAAAAAACAAAACAAGATAGCCGGATATATAAACATTCTTAATTTCAAGCAAAGCTCCGGCATCCCAAAGCAAGTGTCTAATTCCATTTGCTAAATAGTAATAAAAACACACTGTCCAACCAAATAAACAGAAAATTCCAATAGGCGAGGCACAAAGCTTAATAAAAAAGTCATATGCACAAGAGCCACTTGCCGCTGCTGCAATCCACCATACAAAGAAAGGAATACCAAAACACAAAGCAACACCTGTTGCACGATGAAGAAAAGAAAGCACAGATGTAATTTGCGGCTTATAAATCTGAAGATGCGGTGATAAAGGACGCTTGTTTTTAGATGATAACTGACCAGACATTATACCTCCTTCTCTTTTTAAAAAGTTTCAATTACGAGCATTGTTATAATAAGGTCTTCTTTTAATTTCAATGACTTTTTTCTACGTTAAAAGCTCGGCAATCTGAATAGTATTAAGTGCAGCACCCTTGCGCAAATTATCCGATACACACCAAAAATTCAAGCCGTTATTAACCGTCGCATCCTCACGAACACGGCTGATAAATACATCATCCTCTCCCTGAGTTTCAGTTTGCGTTATAAACTCCATATCTTCCTGTTCAAGGTCAATAAGAGTTATACCGTCAAATGCACGGAAAAGCTCTTTAGCTTTTTTCGCAGACATCTCATTTTCCAGCTCAATATTAATCATTTCCGCATGACCAATAAACACCGGAATACGCACACAACTTGCACAAACCTTAATACTTGGATCAAGTATTTTTTTAGTCTCGACCATCATTTTCCACTCTTCTTTTGTCATGCCGTCATCCATAAACACATCAACCTGCGGAATTGCATTAAAAGCAATTTGCTTAGGATATACAGAAGGTTCCGGCGTTGCATTCATGTATATGCCTTTTGTCTGATTGAACAGCTCATCCATAGCTGCTTTACCGGAACCGGACACAGCCTGATAAGTAGAAACAACAACACGTTTGATTTTTACCACATCATGAATTGGCTTAAGCGCTACAACCATCTGTATAGTTGAACAATTCGGATTGGCAATAATACCTTTTTTAATTTCCTTAACAGCCTCAGGATTTACTTCTGGAACTATCAAAGGAACATCCGGATCCATACGCCAATGACTGGTATTATCAATAACAATAGCCCCTGCCTTTGCCGCTACAGGTGAGTATTGAGCAGAAACCTTTCCTCCGGGAGAAGACAAAACAATATCAATACCTTTAAAATCAAATGTTGCTAAACCTTGAACTTTTATATTCTTATCACCAAAAGATATTTCTTTTCCAACCGAACGAGAAGATGCCAAAGCAACTAAATCATCAACAGGAAAATTACGCTCATCAAGAATTTTGAGCATTTCAGCCCCTACATTTCCTGTAGCACCTACAACAGCAACTTTATAACCCATAGACTTATCCTTTAAATTCAATTTAAATCTGAATTTATTGTGATAAGCTAAAATAGCTATAAAAAGCAAGGATTTCATATTATCTATAATTTCTAAAAACCATGACTTCTAAAAAAGATTCACAAATTATTAAAAAACTTCAACTTGCTGTTGAAGAGGCTGATGCTTTGGCTGAAATGAAAGCTAATTTTCTAGCCACTATGAGCCATGAAATACGCACGCCTATGCAAACAATTTTTGGATTACTTGAACTGATTGATGATGAAAAGCCTTCAGAAAACATAAAAGAAATGGTAACTACAGCACAAACTGCTGCTGCCGGTTTGCTGGAAATCCTTGATGATATTCTTGATCTAGCCAAAATGGATGCAGATAAAATGGAGCTAGATATTTTTGAAGTACCGGTGCGGCTACTTGTACGCGGACTTCTGGAAGCTCTTGCCGTTAAAGTTCATGGCGTTAATATAAAGCTAATTGATGATATTGAAGAAGATGTTCCTTTTGTTATTATTGGAGATCCTAAACGATTACGTCAGATTATTATGAATCTGTGCGGGAATGGTCTTAAATTCACCGATAACGGCAATGTAACAGTTCACGTTACAACTAAAGTAAAGCATATAGAGACTCCTAAAGATGGTATTGCTCTACGATTTGAAATAATTGATACAGGAATC
The DNA here is from genome assembly GCA_023140215.1 of Alphaproteobacteria bacterium. Taxonomy (GTDB): domain Bacteria; phylum Pseudomonadota; class Alphaproteobacteria; order Micavibrionales; family Micavibrionaceae; genus JAJRYK01. Next base: position 26,265 of record JAGLMC010000064.1, on the reverse strand, counting down.
GGCATGAGCCAAGAAGTTTGCAACAAACTTTTTAATTCCTTCACTCAAGCAGATAGCTCGACATCACGTAAATACGGAGGAACAGGACTTGGGCTTTCTATATCTAAAAAACTAGTTGAGCTTATGGGTGGGCAAATAGGTGTAAAAAGCGTTAAAGGACAAGGATCTACTTTCTGGTTTGAAATTCCAACAAAAGAAATCAGCAGAAACAAAAGTACGGTTAAACTTCCGGAACTGGATGGAATTTCTGTTTTATCTGTAGAAGATCACCCACAAGGCGGAAAGGAAATTGTTAATTCCCTACGCTCTATGGGAGCTAATGTTGAACTATGCACAACATATAGCGAAGGACTAAAGCTTGTTAAACGTCGCCCTTTTGATATAGCCATTATAGATCAGGGACTACCAGATGGTCTAGGACTTGATTTAATAAAAGAAATTACAGAAATTGCTCCTAATATGGGACTTGTCATGTACACAGTACGTGATGATGTAGGATTATCACACTCCTTACAAGCTCTTGGTGTTACTTATTTGACTAAACCTGCAAGCCGTATTGGTCTTGGAGAAGCTGTTCATAATGCTACAAATAAAATCGTGCAAACAGAAATCAATGGCACTACAAAAATGCTCATAGCTGAAGACACTGATAGCGTACGTGATATTTTACACCGCCAGCTTGATAAACTTGGGGCAGATGCAGAATTTGTGAAAAATGGAAAAGAAGCGCTTAATGCTCTAAGCACTGGAAAATATGGCATTCTCATTACCGATTTACACATGCCGGAAATGGATGGTTATGAATTGGTTGAACATATCCGCAGACAAGAAAAATTAAATAACTCAGAACACTTACCTATAATTGTTCTAACCGCTGATGTTCAAATGGCTCAACGAGAAACTTATTTGCGTCATGATTTTGATGAATGTCTATTAAAACCTGTATCACTTGGGCAATTCCGCCGCCTTTTGATTCGCTGGGGTCTTTTATATGAAAAAACCAGCGATAAAATTAAAATGGAAATACAAACTGAAAATAACTCTAATAACGATAATGACTCACCGATTCCTGCTATTAATATAAAAGCAATAAAACAACAAATGGGAGCATTTGATAATAGTGCAATAGATATGCTTCACATGTTTATTGATATGACCCGCCCATTAATTGAAAAAATTCAGAATGCACAAAACGAAAAAGATTTCCATATCTTAAAAGAAACTGCACATAGTCTCAAAGGAGCAGCTCGCTCTGCTTGCTGTAACGTGCTTGGTGATTTAGCTTCAACACTTCAAGATCAAACAGAAAAGCATGAATTACCAAAACACCTTGTCGAAGATATTGCCAATGAATTTAAACGAATACAAATAGAAATTAAAAATCTAAAGGTAAATTAAGGGCACGCAGCCTCTTCACCATCTTCATCACCATTGAAAACAGCCGAGCCATTTGTAATCATCCAGACTCGAAAGCAAATATGATTTGCAGTACATGTAACAATACCAAGACTATCCAGATCTTTTGCACCGGCAGCAGGATGAGACGTATCTATAATATCAGCCTCACATTCCGCGAATTTATTATCAACCTTGGTCAAAGCTGTTGTAATAAATGCATCAGTTTTATCTGTTTCAGTCCAGAAGAAAATACCATCAACTCCATTATAATATTGCCAATCATCAAATAAATCCGCTGCCGGTGGTAAAAACTTACCGGAAGACCCGCTAAAAATACGAGAATGATCTTCTTCGCTACCGACTCCCGGATTATCACCCGGACACCTGATATTACGTACTAGTCTATCACCTGACTTTCCAGGGGTAGCTGTTGCATAATGATCTGAATTAGGATTAATAGGCCAGTTTGTCCGAGCATCAGGATCTGTCCCTGTGCCTGTTGTAATATCAATTGTTGTATCACCGGTAGGATAGGACAATACACATTCTTGAATAGAAGCTCTAATCATATCAACCTGCCCGTGCAAGGCCGAAGCTGATTTGAAGGTGTTTTGTGAAGAAGTCTGCTGACTTGATGGCTCCATAAAAGTAAAAGTCAAAGCCGCCAACAATGCAATTGCAATAAGAATGTAAACAAGGGCGCTTCCCTGCTCAGGTTTGCGCCCCTGTGACTTATTTATATTCATTAAACTTACGCCCTGCGTATGAAGTGGAAAAATTTAGAGCCTAGCGTTCAACCAACACATGGTAGTAAACGTACACATCGTTAGCTCCTCCATCCTCAATAAAGCATCCAAATGGTTGTCCATCTAAAGATGCCGTATCAGATCCAATAGTCTCACCAAGACCACAAGCACTACAAAGCCCTGTTGGAGTCGATCCGTCTGTATTAATCATCTGTGTTGCATAATCAATACCGCCATCTACAGGTGGAGATATTGGAAGACCAAGCTCCTCGTTAATACGACTACACAATGTAAGACTAATGCCCGGTAGAAAAGCAATCAAATCTACGTTAGCCAAGACAGGTGTCTCATCTCCGGAAGACGTTCCCAGTAAATGAATTTGATTTTCTCCATTAAAATACCATGTACCTGCTGTATTACCACCGGTTGATGCCATCATATCCGCAGGTGCGGTTGCATACGTAGCACCTCCACCAGATGGATGAAACACACAATATTTATTTCCAGTTGTACAATTAGAAAAATTAGCCGGAGTATTAAATTCCAGATCACCTATATTCACACCACCAATAATCATTCGCACTATAGCTGTACGTAAAGATGCCGGATATTGCGTTAGCTGTGCAGAGCTAATCAACGCAGTTTCATTATCTCCACTACCGCCTCCTGTACGTGTTGACTGGGTTACAGCATATGACAGTGCTGCAAAAAGAGCCACGGCAATCAAGATTAGAAACAATACGTTCCCTCTCTCACTACAGCGATTTTTAAATTTGTTTATCTTGAGTATCATTATTTTCTCCACTTCATAAGTTTATACTATATCATCCCGGCTTTTGTACGGAAACCTTGTTTATTTTTAAAGATGCAGCCAACGGTTCTCGACCACATTCACGACCTACACACAATCGATCAACACTCACACGCCATCCGGATCCTCCATTTTGCACATGTCCTACAGCTTCTCGAAACTGACCAAAACTAGATGTCGACTTCGCTGTCAGTATAATAGTCGACCCACTGGCCTTAATTGTAAGCCCATTATAAGTTTTTGCAACCTTATCCACAAAATCTTCAATGACTTTTCCGCCAATTGCCACATTTTCAATCGTTGGTACCATTGGTTGCAACGCCTCAACCTCCTGTAACTCAGCACGAAGCTCTGTTAAAGACTGTAATTGCACAGTAGTATAAAGCCCCAACGCACCCGCAGAACCCCAAGCAACAGCCGCGACTACTAATATGGTATTACCCGCATGCAACGGCAAATTCTCAAGAAAAATATTCAGATCATCAGCCGCTTTCAAAGTCACATATTTTTTAAGCAAACGCCAATCAAAAGATTTTATAGCTTTAATATCAAACAACCTTAATCTCTCCAATCCAGATACTTAATAAAAATTACAGTCCCCTAGTATATATTATAAGCTCTAAGTATTAAAAGCCCATTAAACTAGGAAAATCTAGAAAACCAAATAATCAACGATTTTTTACACGAACACGCCCATCTTTTTCAAGCTCTTGTTGTGGTTTACCAAAATCTCTAGCAAAAGCGGGTGGCAAAAGAGCCTCCCATTCAACCTTACCTTTTTTCACTTCATAACGCACTAACGTCCCATCAACATTTGATAATTTATCTAAAAGCTCCTGAATATACACCATATGCTTAATTGTATCACTTTGCATAATATTTGAAGCATTATACATCAAACTAAGCGCAGCATTGTCAGTATCACGCTTAACTTTAGACAAATTGCGTTCCAATATATTGATAGAAATATAATTAAATATTAAAATAATAGCAGAAATCAAACACACAAAAAGACCGCTAAGAACAAGTATTCTGCCAGTCGCTCGTGATAATTGCTCGGTTTTAAGCATACGACTGCGCCATGGTACAATATCTGCAACCTCATGATTAATTGTCACAAAATTTGCATCCATGCTTTGCACACGAGGTAAAATTGTACGTGAAGCACCCAAAAAAACCTGCATACGCCCCGTTTCAGGATCCCAGCGCAAAGCTGATGCAATACCTTCATGCTCAAATAAATAAACAGTTTCCCGATCCCAATATTCACTATTTCCCGGCAAAGCAGCAGCTAGCGGACACCAGCTATCCGGATTGGAAGCAAAAGATGATGACGGACAGGACAAATACCAAATGCGACCGTCATCAATTGAATAACAATAATGCACCTTTTCCGTACCACAAGCCTGAGATGCAGCATTCCACACAGCCTCTTCTTCTGTTCCGGACACATGTGGCAACATACCACCAACCAATTCTTGTGGAAGATAAGGTTTTAAATTAGAAACAAAAGATTTACTTTCACCGGAAAGATAATCAGACACAGAGGCTTTAGGGCGCGCAATACTAGCACCCTGACTTTTGTCTAAAGAAGGCTTTCCTTTTTCCAGATCATCCTTATTTTTATCTTTTAAAACCAACTACATGGCTCCTGACATTAAACCGCCCATCATTGAATCCATGCTCATATTCATGACAGTCAAGGCGTAAATAGCACTACCGAACGCAATTACAAGAAATACCCCAGTTAAGGCAAATGCAAGCCAAACAATAAGCTTATGTTTGGTTTTTGCCGCTTGTGATCGCATTTCAGCAATAGACTCCATAACTGTAGCAACTTGCTTAAGATCAGACAAGCTTGCTAGTTCCAAACGTTCACTTTTTGTCAAAGGTTTACGATCTAGTGCCGCCCCAAGCCCGACACCACGTCCCAGATCAAACATAGATTCTATCCAATACTCCATCACATCAGGAGCAGAAGAAGCCTCCGCAGATTGTTCAAGAGTATCATTAATCGGAACAAGTCCACGCAACATACGCCCAGCAGCCGACATTGAATCTGCAAAAGCCAGATCACGTAAATATCCACCAATCAGAGGGATTTTTCTTACTATACGCGCTGTTGGCCAATCTTTCTTTCCACGATTAATCCAGTATGAAAAAATCACCCAGCACATAAAAGCCCCAAATCCTACCGATGTATAAATAAGGGTATTCCATATCAACTCCAGATTTCCAACAACACGTTCAAATTTTTCAAACTCTTCAGGATCAGAAGGAGGATTATCACGAAACCATCCCAAAACCAAATCCTGACCGCCCCATAGCGCAGAAACAATTGAAAACACATCAAAACCAAGCCAACTCATCGTTCCCATAATAGCCCTAGAGTTTTTCTTTTTCTGAGTGATAGAATGAATAGCGTGGGGAATCCCCTCAATCAAACGATTTGCTCGCTCACTACCGGCCAAAATAGCCAAAGTTCCGTGATCAAAAATGTTAAGAGCCTTAAGTGCATCAATAACACCAAGGCCTCTGGCAAGAGCCTCACGCGCAGGTGCTAGAATATTTTGACGACGTGGATTAGTCTCAGCTTGAATAATTTTCCAAAAAGCAACGCCGGCAGATGTTGATGTAGAGCGAAACTGTATACCACGCAAAAGCTGCACCTGCCACCATGTAGAACGAGCTAACAACCTTTCCAGCGTAGAACGTGTATGTGGTTTAATTGACAATACATAACCACCTTTTTTACTAACAGCATCACGCACATCATCAATAGAAGGCATATAAAAAGTCTCCGTGGACTTTTTAATTCCAGACGGCGTTTCATAGGCTATATCTGCTACCCACTGCTGCATCCAGTAATTCCCATTTATTCATGCATTTTATTAATACATAATGTTATTATATAAAATCATTAATCACTCTCCGAGATAAGAAAGTGATGCCTTTGGATCAACAAGTCCGGATAGTACCAAATCAATCAGCCCGTCACGTCTTGTATGAACCATAACACCATCCTCTTTCAAAATATCGTTTACATTACCGATAAGTGCTTCATAAATTTCATTTCTTTGCGCAGGGCCAAGAGTAATCATCAAGGCATCCAATAATAGTGTGCGACCGGAAATCCCCGTACGATTACACAAATCACAACCAGATGTATTATGTATTCTCACTCTTGCATCATCAGCTATCCCGAGTTCTTCAATCTCATGTTTCTGCAAAACATCGCTTGCCTTTTTCTTATGTGCACAACCCTGACACAATGTTCTAACAAGTCGCTGATTTAAAATAGCACGTACCTGCTGAGATAACGTATATGTTGAAGAACGCTCCCTTTCCGACGGCATTAATGACCGCAAACGCTCAAATGTCTGCAACGCCGTATCCGCATGAATTGTTGAAATCACTGTATGCCCTGACTCTGCCGCCCTTAAAGATGTTTCCACCGTATCAGCATCTCGCATCTCACCAATAATAATATAATCAGGATCATGACGCATAGCCGCACGAATCAAATCTGCAAATTCTCCCCCTGGCATCCCCGGACGTACTTGCCATTGTGTTGCATAACGCAACTCATACTCGATAGGATCTTCAATGGTTAAAACATGACGGCGACGGCGATCAATCTGTTGCACACAAGCATAAAGCGTTGTTGTCTTACCTGAACCGGTAGGCCCGGAAAGCAAAATAAGCCCTCCCCCTCCCTTAATCTCAGGAGATAAAAGTCTGGCCAAATAATCGCCAACATCATGATGACGACGAAACAACTCATCAAAACCTTTCAAAGCCGCACGATCAAGAAGGCGCAACGTTATTTTTTCACCATCTTGTGCTTGAGGCCCGGCAGCAACACGAACATCAATCGAACGCCCTTGCCACATAAACCCAAAACGTCCATCTTTAGGCGTAACCCGATCACCAAAGTTTAATCCTGCATCACGCTTCAAAAGAGTTGTTAAACGCGCCATAGCTTCCGCAGGCAATAAATGCATCGGTATAATATCACCATCAATTCTATATTGAATCCAATTTGGTGCTTCCGGATTATTATCCTGCACAAGGTGAATATCAGATGCGCGCATTTGAAGTGCCTCTGCCATCATATCACGCTGAAACTGATTTAAAAGTAATCCATTATCCGGATCAACCAACCATTGCGCCAATGTTTTTTCACACCGGTCTGCTGATAAATCATGTACAGATCGCAACGTATCTATCAGCTCTTTACGATCCCAAACCTCTATTTCGATACGCTCAACATGAAATCCACTTCGGCTAGACGTGGAGATTAACGCATCAATTTGACGATCATTCAAATCATATAAAGGAGCAATACGTAACACTCCCTCACGCAATCCAATTAAGTGAATGCTAAGTGGCAACCATGCTTGCACAGGTAAGACAGCACGAAGCTGATCCCCTGTAGCTCGATCTTTAATGCCTTCCTCTTCTTCAATTTCTGAAATAAGGACAGCTCCTGCCATATCTAAAAGCTGTTCAGTCGAACGCGCTATGCCTTGTTCAAGCATAAGTGCGCGCTCTCTTTGCACCATATCTAAATAACGTTCTCGACCTTCCGGTGATCTTGATCTTTTTCTTGTTTCTGATTTACGGCGCTCCACACCGTCAGATGAAACATGCTTACCAACTCTACGATCAGAACTTTCTTCATCAAGTGTTGTTTTATCTGTCATAATTTTTATTAACTGCCGTCAGAAGAAGAGCTAGAGGAACTAGAGGAACTAGAGGAACTAGAAGAACTACTTCCTCCGCTCGATGATACGGAACTGCGACCAATAGAAGACAAAGATCTGTCAAAAAGAAGCAAAACACGATGTCCCTGATGCAAAAATTCAATACCGTTTCTTTGAATTACAACAAACCATGGCACTCCACCTAATACGACCTCTTCACTATCAAAAACAAGACGACTTCCACCAGGGCCATTAATAATTGCCCGAGTTGAAGAAAATGAAGTAATCTTATAGCCATCTAAAACACTTGCGGTATTTACCATAACTGATGGTGTATATGCCGAAGCGGAAAGTTTTTTCTTATTTTGAGCTGCTGCATCAATTTGCTCTTGAGTTACACCTGATGCCAAAGAAGAAAACTCCACTCCATCACTTGCTTTCTGAACACCTGAAGTAAGAGCTAGCCCTCCTCCAGATAAAACAATTGCTTTTTGATCCTGACTAACCATAGAAGTTGCCTCTCCTCGAATCGGCAAAACAAGTATTCCGCGAGTTCCATCATGAAGTACCTGTACATCATCAAAAACAGCTCCTATGCGCGTTGGCGACCATGTCACCGTCAACGGACAAGCCTCAATAGGTTTAAGTATCGTTCCGCTTGAACAACCATCCCCCTTAAAGCCAAGACCATTATCAGAACCAGATATTTTAATCTCATTAATAGTTAAATCCGTATCTCCCGCATTCACAAGAGAGACAGTAAGAGATGACGCTGTCTCCACGTCTTCCCCAAAAACCAACTCCTTTTGAGAAGAAACAAGCAGCCCACGTCCAGGAATAGCCTGAGGAAATATTTCAGCCTCATTTACATCACCCGGTTTATATTCTCCTTTTAGCGGAACACTGACCAATGCCGCCGGACCAGAATGTTCAATCACCATAACACCTGAAGATCTCCCATTTACTTTGGGAGACCAACTCACAATTGCTATACATGCCTGCCCTGCATCAAGTTTCTTACATTCTGTCTTAAGGCTATATCCAGCTTGTTCGCTTGTATCTATATATATGTCTGAAATATCAATCGAGGTTGAAGTTATATTTCTTAAAATTATAGGCTCTACCAAAGTTTGACTATCCTTCAAAGATCCAAAATCCAAAGAACTGGGAATAGCTTCAATATCACTTGAAAGTTTATCTGCACCCTCACCACCAGAATCAACTATTCCAGAAAGTGTTGCCGTTACCAACCGTGTGCGTCCACTATGTGACATCAACATCTCAACGCGCCAACTCCCAGCCTGCAGCGCTTTAACAGACAAAGCAATAGCACACTCCGCACCGGAAGGAAGAGGCTCTTCCCTACACTGATTAAGCGTTACACTGCCTGATACAGTTGATGACGGATACAACCTAATCAATCCGGTTTGAACCGGTTTTGAACCATCATTACGAAAACGAACAACCACTTGCGCCGTCGCACCAATGGGAATTGTACCTCCATCAACAGATGCAATAACAGGAACAAGACCACCAGTCCCGCTTGCTGAAGAAGATCTAGAACCAGGATCTCCAAACCCCGGATATTGCGCATAAGCCGGCAAAAAAAGCGCAAATACAGCGCATAGAGCAACACTCAAAATAATAATTTTAAAAAAATACGCGCAAATATTCATGACAAAACCAAACAGAATCGAGCTCCTAAGAATAAAAAGCCCTAGAGAATCACTATACCATAAACCAAAAAAGGAAAATGAGCAAAGACAAGATTATTATATACCTATCATAAAAGAATAAAACAAAAACAGCACACTAAAGAGCAGGATTCAACATATTCTCCGAGATTGAACCAAACGGAAACTCCTCTTTACGATCTCTTGCCTGTATATAGGGAATATCTTCATCATCCGTATCCGGCTCAGACTTAACGCCAACATTACCACCTTCAGCAGTATATACAATCACACGCGGCTTTAACAAAAACACAAGCTCTGTGTTTGAAACTGTTGAAGAACGTGAAGTCGGGAACAAAGGAGAATTAAACCCGGGCCCCGATTTATCAAATTGATCGTTCTCACGCACCAATCCCGCAATCAAAAGCGAATCCCCGGGACGCATACGAATTTGTGTGGATAATTCACGTTCTGTAGTCTCTGGAAGCTGTAACTGAGTTCCGTCAGCATCGAACGGTACAAAACGACGAAACTCCTGTAACTGAATTTCAATTGTTCCATAAACAGTTGCATTATCCCAAGCGCTGGAAATAGTAAGTGTAAAGCCTGTATCAACGGAATCTGTTTCTGTTGATACAGTGACCTCACCATTATCAACAGATCGAGAAAGAGATGAAACATAATTACGAGTATCAGCCGCACGTAAAGTTGCAGAAGCCCCTGATAAAACAGTAATTTGCGGCTGCGAAATAGTTTTAACTGCGCCATAATTGGAAATAAACTCAAAAACATCATTTCCATCAAAAGAAACTTCACCATTTATTGTAGGCAAACCAATACTTATAGGCGTGTAATCAGCGCTAGTTCCTCCCGGTATCGTAACACCTCCTACAAATTTCCCAATCGCATTAATTTGCTCCCAATCAATGCCTGTTGCATTATCCGTATCAAGCCCGACTTCCCATATATAAACCTCAAAAACAATAAGTGCTGTATTAGAGCGCACACGCTGAAAATAACGTTCGGCAAGCTTTGCTGTCCTGTTAGTTGCTTCATAAATAATTGTACGTGTACCGCTATCCGTTATAGGAGCATGCCCTGTAATAGCTTCTATGCCAGTAGCCATAGCTGAGAGAATATCAGTATCTCCACCGACAGGAGGAATTGTTACTGTAAAAATCTGTGTCTCTTTAATAACCAATATACCATCCTCAAAAGCACAATATAAATCTGCAAGAGAGCATACTCTATTTACAATCCGATCAAGAGAACCTCGAAGATTCGCCACTGTAATTGTTCGCGTCAACCCTTCATCAGTCTCAAAAGCCAATGGTATTTCATAGTCAGCCAAAATAAGTTGTAAAGCCCCTGCAAGAGTTTCTGAACGTAACTCAAATGGCCCTACATACTCTTTCGGCAACGAAAAACCGGCTTCTACTTCCGGCACAAGAACATCACTACCTAAAGGAAGATAAAGCACACTATCCGGACTCTCGTTAACTGCCTCTGGCCGCTTATCTGCCATAGTCGGAGATGGAATACTGGCATTGCGCGCACCGGGCACATTAACCTGTGAACAAGAAGAAAGCACAAATAAAGAAACTACAAATAAACATATGTATGAAAAACACTGCAACAGTCTTTTACTTCTCAAACTCATTAAAATCATGAAGCCCGTTCCCGCATCTGAATAATTCTTTCCACAGTTTTCAACAACCTATCACGCTCAACAGGCTTCATCAAAACAGCAGTCACACCCCATTTTGCTGCCTCACTTAACAAATCAGGATTTTGATCCCCAGTCACAAGAACAACTGGAGTAGCCATATCCATACCACGAATTGATCTTAAAAACTCAAAGCCGTCAATTGGCTCCATTCTAATGTCAACAATTGCAACATCAATATTATTACTAACTTCCTCTAAAGCTTCCTCTCCATCAGAACACTCAACGGTTTCATATCCGCCATCATTTAAAAAATGGACAATCTGCATACGGACAAAATCATTATCCTCAACAACCAAAACTCTGCTTTTATCTGCCATATTTATCTACAAAAAACCGTAAAAAACACAATAAAAAAACCCAACTATAAAGTTATTTTTTAAGCTTAAACTAAAAAAAAACAGATTCAACATTTTTGACCGGCTCCATACTCAGTTGTACACATACCAACACAAAACATCTTAAAATCCCTATTATAAACAAACACCCTTGATTTACTGTTTCTTTGCACATATGGTCAAAATCATACTCACACAGCAAATTAAAATATAAGGTACTTAACTGATAATGCTTGAAATTATTGCTATCTTATCCTTAATTGGCGGCTTAATTATACTGTATTTTCTCTCCTCCATCGACTTAAAAACAAGCCTCCTTCCAAATGAGCTGGTTCTTGGATTTGCATCATTCGGCCTTGTTTTTCACCTATGCTCAACTTTCACATATCTTGACATGTCAGATATGCTTCTTGGCGGATTTATTGGAGGTGGCATTTTATATATTATAAGAATTCTGGCCTCCATGTTTTATCAAGACGATGCTTTAGGACTTGGAGATGTAAAGCTACTTATCGCAGCCGGAATATGGCTTGGCTCTTACTATGTGCTCATTGCCCTGACATTAGGCGCACTTGCAGGTATTGCTCACGGTCTGGGGCTTGCAATTTATAACAAAGCCAAAACAGGCAAGCCTATAAAACTTGGTACATTATCTCTACCGGCAGGCCCCGGCTTTGCAATAGGCATTATCCTCACAGCTATTTATATGTTTAAAGATTTTCCTAAAAACATACTGGAATCGCTATTTTAACTAAAGAAAATATAAAATAACACAATACAACACACACAAGAAACACTTGAAAAACACCTGCATTTAAGTACAAAAGATATAATAGAATAAAAATATAGGTAGATAAATGAAACACCTGCTCGGCATAAATGAACTTAGCACTGATGAAATTGAAGACTATCTGGAGCATGCAAAATTCTATGCTGATAGTCTGGAAAATGGTTCTTGGGATAAAAATAAACTACATAATAAAATTATCCTTACTCTGTTTTTTGAAAATTCCACCCGCACATTAACATCTTTTGATATCGCCTCTAAACGCCTTGGCGCAAATACTGTAGTGTGGCATCCCAAAATATCATCTGTACATAAAGATGAAAGTTTTACTGATACAATTGATACACTCAGCGAAATGAAACCTGATGCCATTGTCATTCGTCACAGTGAATATGGCGCACCAAGTTTTGTAGCAAATCGCGTAAATTGTCCTGTTATCAATGGCGGAGATAGCTGGCATGAACACCCGACACAAGCACTTCTTGATGCCCTTACCATGATACAGGAAAAGAAAACACTTGAAGGATTAAACGTTGCGCTTTGTGGTGATGTTGCACATAGCCGTGTGGCAAACTCAAATGCTCATTTGCTCAAAAAAATGGGCGCTCAAGTAAAAGTAATCGCGCCTGAATTTTTAATACCACATGACCCAAAAGGAGCATTCCCGCTTGATGGCATTGAGAAATTCACATCCATGGAAGAAGGTCTTCCGGGCACAGATGTAATAATGATGCTACGCATTCAAAAAGAACGTATGGACAAATCTCTCATTCCAGATACACAAACTTACTTTAAAGACTTTGGCCTAACGCAGGAACGTTTAAAGATTGCAAAAAAAGATGTTATCGTTATGCATCCGGGACCTATGAATCGCGGTATTGAAATTGCGGATGATGTAGCTGATGATCCTCGTCATTCTATGATCTCACGTCAAGTTGCTAACGGCATTCCAACACGAATGGCTGTTTTAGATATGTTAATAGGTGGATAAAAAATGTTTTTTACTTTTTTGATTGGTTACTTTATAGGCTCAATTCCATTCGGTTTTCTTTTATCAAAGCTGGCAGGTTACGGAGATATTAGAAAAATCGGTTCTGGTAATATAGGTGCGACTAACGTCCTTCGCACAGGAAATAAAGCTCTAGCCGGCATTACTCTTTTTTTAGATATGGCAAAAGGAGCTGTGCCAATTCTTCTCACTATTAATTTATCTGCACCGCCTGATCCATCTGTACCTGATAACTTTATCAATGTTTTTGCTTTGCTCTTTGGTCTTGGCGCTATAATCGGACATTGCTTCCCTGTTTGGCTAAAATTCAAAGGTGGTAAAGGCGTAGCAACAACAATTGGAGTTTTATTAGCCTCAGTTCCTTATGCCGGTCTGGTGGCATGCATCACATGGCTAATCTTTACCTTTACTTTTCGCATATCATCACTGGCAGCTCTCGCTTCGTTAGCTACAGCACTTATAGCAACATTTTTTATCTATGGCTCACCACCTTTTGTAATTGTATTGATAATTACAGTTCTTGTTTATTTCCGTCACAAAGACAATATCAAACGCCTCATTGAAGGAACAGAGCCTAAAATCAGGAATAAAAATGACTGAGAAAATTATTCCAAATAATGAAAGCAAACACCATCTAATAAACACACTCAATGAATCAGAAAAACTTGCATGGATGCGTTTGAGCCATACGGAAAATATCGGCCCTGTAACCTTTTACAAACTTATCGATGTATATGGCAGTGCCTCAAAAGCAATTGAAATCCTACCGGAACTTTCCAAACGTGGCGGACGGAAAAAACCACTTACCGCCCCGCCTCTTTCAATTATAGAACGTGAATACGAAGCTCTGCAAAATATTGGCGGAGATATTATTACCGCTGCCGAAGACGCTTACCCTCTAGCACTAACCGCTACACAAGGAGCACCACCTGTGATTAGTGTATTGGGTGATGCTACCTTAATGAACAAACAATGTATTTCTATGGTTGGTGCGCGCAATGCCTCTTTAAACGGACGCAAATTTGCGCAAAAGCTTGCATCTGAGCTTGGCACAAAAAATCAAGTTATTGTTTCCGGACTTGCCCGTGGAATTGATACTGCTTCTCATAATGGCGCTCTTGAAACAGGAACAATTGCCGTTGTAGCCGGTGGGATTGATGTTATTTATCCGGAAGAAAATACAGGACTTTATGAACAAATTAAAGAATGCGGGCTGATTATTGCTGAAAACAAACTAGGTCAAAAACCATACGCTCAGAGCTTTCCTAAACGCAACCGAATTGTCTCCGGATTATCTAAGGGCGTTATAGTGGTTGAAGCTACAATGCGCTCTGGCTCTTTAATTACAGCGCGACTTGCAGGAGAGCAAGGACGGGATGTATTTGCTGTGCCGGGTCATCCGCTTGATCCTCGTGCTGCCGGAACTAATTATTTATTACGTGATGGAGCTACTATTGTACGTAATGCTCATGATGTACTAGAGAGCTTAAATGATTTCACAGATCAAACTATGCGCGAATCCGCACCTGCAAATAATGACTTTCACACCATACTTTCTCCGGAACTTTCAAAAAACTTTGCTCAAGACCTTGCTCAAGACAATGATATTCCACAAAATTCTCAAGAAATCGTACTTAACAATTTATCTTTTACACCCGTTTCTGTTGACGAATTGATCCGAGCATGTCATTTGAGTATTCCTGTTTTACAAATAATTTTACTTGAACTAGAACTGGCAGAACGTATAAAACGCACACCAGGAAATAAAGTTAGCCTGACACAAGAAGGATAAAAAAGTGAGCGCAGACAACCTTGTAATCGTTGAATCTCCGGCCAAAGCCAAGACTATTAACAAATATCTTGGCTCAGATTTTTATGTGCTGGCTTCATATGGTCATGTACGTGATCTAGTAAACAAAGATGGCTCAGTTCTTCCAGATGATAACTTTGAAATGAAATGGGAACTTGGCGAGCGAGCAATCAAAAATGTAAATGAAATAAAAAAAGCCGTAAAAGCCGCCAAGATTATATATCTTGCTCCTGACCCTGACAGAGAAGGCGAGGCCATTGCATGGCATGTAAATGAAATACTTAAAGAAGACGGATTGCTTAATGGTAAAGATGTTCGCCGCGTAACCTTTAACGAAATTACCAAAAAGGCTGTACAGGAAGCGTTTAAAAATACACGCGGACTTGATAATCGCCTGATTGAAGCATATCTCGCAAGACGCGCTCTTGATTATCTTGTAGGATTTAACCTTTCCCCTGTGCTCTGGAGAAAACTACCCGGCTCTCGTTCTGCCGGACGCGTACAATCTGTAGCTCTGCGACTAATTTGTGAACGTGAATTTGAGATTGAAAAATTTAATCCGCAGGAATATTGGAGCATAGAAACAAAATTACATACACCTGATGGTGCACCATTTATAGCACGGCTTACACATCTTTCAGGAAATAAATTATCCAAATTTGATATTGGAAATGAAGAAGATGCCCATAACGCCCTAGAGAGAATTAAAAACAAAAGCTTATCCATTCAAAAAATTGATAAAAAGCAGGTTCGACGCAATCCGGCACCGCCTTTTATTACCTCTAGCCTTCAAATGGAATCCTCTCGAAAGCTTCGTTTTACAGCATCACATACAATGCGACTTGCACAGAGACTTTATGAAGGAATGGATATTGACGGCGAAACCGTTGGTTTAATTACTTATATGCGTACAGATGGTACAACCCTTTCTGATGAGGCTGTTACAGAGTGCCGTAAAGTTATTAGCAAAAATTATGGTAATAAATATTTACCTGACTCTCCTCGTCTATATAAATCCAAAGCTAAAAATGCACAAGAAGCACATGAAGCCATTCGCCCGACAAGCCTATCCCGCACGCCAGACTCACTTCGTGGAAAATTAGACCCAGAACAGCTTTCGCTATATGAGCTAATTTGGAAACGTGCTGTAGCATCTCAAATGGAAAATGCGGTAATGGATCAAATGGGTGTTTCCATATCTGATGGAACAGATGATGTTATTTTACGCGCAACCGGATCGGTTATTTCCTTTGATGGATTTTTAACTCTTTATCATGAAGATGATGAAGATGAAGACGAAAATGAAAAAAACGAAAAAGATCGCCGGCTTCCACCAATGAAAGAAAACGACAATACAAAAATTATCAATATTGATCCTAACCAACACTTTACACAGCCCCCTCCGCGCTACAGCGAAGCTACTCTGGTAAAGAAAATGGAAGAACTTGGAATTGGTCGCCCATCTACTTACGCATCTATATTGCAAGTTCTGCGTGAACGAAATTATGTCACTATGGATAAACGCCGATTTAAGCCTGAAGACAGAGGGCGACTTGTTATAACATTTCTGGAGAAATTCTTTGCCAAATATGTTGATTATGATTTTACGGCCAATCTTGAAGAAGAACTGGATGCGATTGCTTCCGGTCATGTAGCATGGAAAGAAACTCTACGCCTGTTCTGGATAGATTTTAAAAATGCTGTTGATGGCACAAAAGACCTAACCATCACAGAGGTAATTGATTATCTCGATGAAAAGCTAGCTCCTCACTTTTTGCCTGAAGAAAAAGGCAGAGATGTGCGCAAATGTCAGGCTTGCGATGATGGACGAATTGGTTTGAAACTTGGGAAATTCGGGGCTTTTATTGGTTGCTCTAATTATCCGGAATGTAAATATACACGTCCACTTGTTGCTCCCGGTAGTGAAGCAAGCGAAGACGCTGAATCCGCAGCCTTAGCAAATCAACCAAAAATACTTGGTAAAGACCCGGGAACAGCACGAACAATCACATTACGCAAAGGTCCATATGGCCCTTATGTACAGCTTGATCCTGCGCCAAATGAAATTATAGATATGGCTCCCTATGAAAAAGAACTACTCACATGGGAAACAGCCAAAAAAGCCGCAAAGGCCGCAGGTAAACGCGCTCCGAAAAAACCGAAAAAACCTGTTCAGCCAAAACCCAAACGTCAAGGACTTCAAAAAGGTGTGAGCGTAGCAGATGTAACGCTAGAAATGGCTATTGATCTTCTTGCACTTCCTCGTGATGTTGGAAACCATCCGGAAACCGGCAAAATGATTCAAGCCGGAATTGGTCGCTTTGGCCCATTCCTTAAGCATGACGGGGTATTTACCTCCCTGCCAAAAGATGATGATTTAATGACTATCGGCATGAACCGCGCTGTAGATGTTATTGCTGAAGGTGTTAAGAAACGCGCTGCACGAGAAGAAGCAAAAGCTGCAAAGGCAGAAGAAAAGACAAAAGCTCCAACTAAAAAGAAAAAAAAGAAAACTGCAAAAAAGAAAAAATCAGCACCTAAAAAGAAGAATAAATAAAAAATTCATATACCTGAATTACTTGACATCACCTTTAAAACACGGCATAAGACGGCTCGAGATTACATTGGGAGTATTAGAAAATGGCTAAAAAAGGTGGCGCCATCAAAGTTAGACTGGAAAGCGAAGCGGATACCGGATACCGTTATTACGCAACACGCAGCCCTAGAGCTGAATATAAAATTCAAAAGAAAAAATATGATCCATGGGCTGTTAATGAAGAAACCGGCAAGAAAGGTAAACATGTGATGTTTATTGAAAAGAAAATGCCTCCTTCCAAGAAAAACTAATATTCTGAAAATCTATTGTTCTGAAAGTCCATGTGGCCGTATTTGAAATTGATCAGAATTTAGCTTTCCATAACCTTCAAATACCGTACAATTTCTTCCTGAATCCTTTGCTTTATAAAGGCATTTATCAGCACGATCCAATACATCTTGCGTACTATGCTTTCCATGCTGTATAAGAGCGCCACCAATAGAAGTAGCGATCGAAAGCATTCCCTCAGGCACTGCACATGGAAAAGGCAAGTCGGAGATAGAACGCCGCAAACGCTCAGCAACCATATGAGCGCGTTCCTCACTAACATCAGGAAGCAATGCTACAAATTCTTCACCACCCAAACGCGCAACAAGGTCAAAACTACGTAAATTATCTTTTAATCTCTCAGCAAATATAACCAGAATTTCATCACCGACATTATGGCCATATGTATCGTTAACCAATTTAAAATTATCAATATCAATCAACAAAACTGCCAGAGCTTTTTTACTCTCATTATTTTTTTCAAGCAACTTTTCAAGATGAACCTCAAGATAACGACGATTATAAAGCCCTGTCAAACTATCAGTCAGCGCCATAGACAAGCTAATTTCATATGTTGAGCGTAAACGCTCCTGAAAACGCTTTCTCCTTACTTGTGTATGAACACGCGCTAAAAGCTCATTACTATCAATAGGGCGAAGAATATAATCATGCGCACCCATATCCAGCCCTTGCGCGATACGCGGCATATCATCCTCATTACCAACCATCACAATAGGAACACTTCTTGTCCCCTCATTTGATTTAAAATGAGAACATAACCGTAGACCATCCTCGCCATCAAGATTTAAACTGACAATTAAAATATCATATTCGTTATCAGTAATTAACGCCACGGCTTCTGCTCCTGACTTAACCATTGTAATTTTATCATGAACAGTTTGAAGGGTTTCTTCCATCTTGCGCTGTTCGAAATCCTTATCCTCAACAATTAAAATATTAGCCTTATCTGAAAGCTCATCCATAACATTCGAGAAGTCATCAACAACACCGAGTTGGCTTGCTGTCTTTTCACGCATACGCCATTCATCCAACGCCATTTTTAAACGAACAAGAGAACGCACACGCGCCATAAGCGCAATATCATTAATCGGTTTACTAAGAAAATCATCCGCTCCGGCTTCCAGACCTCTAACCTTATCCGCACTATCCGTAAGTGCTGTAACCATTACAACAGGAATATGAGCTAAATCCTGATCTTCTTTAATTTTTGTACATACCTCAAACCCATCCATACCCGGCATCATAACATCCAAAAGCACAAGATCCGGTGACTCTGACTTAACCTTTTCAAGCGCTTCAGCACCGCTTGTCGCTGTGAGAACTTCGTAATACTCACTTGTTAACTTCGCCTCTAGTAACTTTACATTAGGCAAAATATCATCGACGACCAAAATACGTGCTGACATTAAAATTTCCTGTTCTTGTTTTTATTTTTCTTTATTTTGTTCCGGATTATCCAGACCTAAATAATAATTAACAACATCCAGAAATTTCCCGACCGATATCGGTTTTGAAATATAATCCTCACACCCACCCTCTCGAATTTTCTGCTCATCACCTTTCATAGCAAAAGCGGTAATTGCAATAACTGGAATTTCCTTAAGCTCTTCATCTTCTTTAAGCCACTTTGTCACATCAAGACCGGAAATTTCCGGTAACTGAATATCCATTAAAATAAGATCCGGTTTGTGTTCACGAGCCATATCAAGAACATTCTTGCCATCCTTTGTCTCTATAGTATCTATGCCATGCGCCTCAAGAAGATCACGAAAAAGCTTCATGTTCAGTTCGTTATCTTCAACAATAAGTACTAACTTACTCATATGTTCCTTTTTCTCTTTACTTGCCATACTCCACACTCAGAATAATTTTATTTTATAAACACTTAATTTTTATAAAGACTATCATATTATGAGAACAACTTTATATATACATTTTTATTCCCGTCATTCCGCCAAATCACAAGAATTTTCTAACATCTCTAATGCTACTAGATTCTGCCTAACAGAAAAATCAGCATATTCAATAAACATGTCACTAATTACTCCATTTTCATGGAAAACAATTTCCATTTCATAATCTGCCATTTCCGATTCATCATTAAGTGGAAAAAATGCCAAACGAATTTTATGAGCAGGAACATTAACCAACGCCATATCAATCTCTGGTGAGGCCTTTATATTCGCCAATGCATTAATAGAACCGCCTATGAAAGCATTAATCTCAACAGGACCATCGCTATCGCTTCCATCAAAAATGGTTGAAGAATAAAATTTTTGTCCTGCTTTAATTTTTTCCAACATATTTAAACTATGTGCCATAGGAAACATTGTGCCTTGAGGCAATTCAAATTCAAGCCCTTTTGGACGAGAATAAATAACTTTACCTCCGCCATTTTTATCCAAAACCGCCCGACCTCGCATTTCTTCAAATAACTGAGCATCACGTTTTCTTTGAGATGTGAAACTCATACTTTTTCTATCAAAAGGCTCGTAAATAGAAAAATCGCTCGTAATACGCATAGATGGATTATCTACATATTCATAAGCAAGATTAAAGCGATGGTTTGAAACCCATGCATCACACGTAGCCTCCCATTCATAAAACATCTGTCCACTTATATTAACGATTTGAGAACCGCTTTTTGTTTCCTTGAGCTTAATGTCATAAAGTGCTTTATGAGGAACAAATCCAGCTTGCTTGGCATAATCAACCGATTCACCAGCATATGATTCACCAGCATATAACGGCGTGCTGATTACGAGAATAGAACACATGACACCGAAAAACACGAAGAAGCAATATACAAACTTGATGCAAAAATTAATACGTATCATTAAGTAATTTCATCCCTTTTACAATTACTTTTAAATCATACCGCAAAGCACAAGAACAGGCAAAGCACAAAGCCTATAAAAACTATCAATAGATCGGCAAACTCTGCCAGAATGACTAGGAAATTTTAGACATGCTTTACGTAACAACAACAACAAATGTCCATCCCTATATAAAAAGATACCCCGTAAGCATTTGATAATACGCTCAAAACTCTCCTGTATAATTTGGCACATTCTTCGCAATAGATTTATTAATAGCAAAAAAGTTAAATAAAAAATTAAAATCACATATTGGTAAAATGGTAGCATAAATGACATCGGATATAGTTCAATACATACACAGCACTTCGATAAATACTGTATTTCCAAAGGAAATTCATACTAACATATCTAATATTTCTAAAGATTTAGAACTAGCACGTACTAAACTTTTTTTAAATGAAACAAACAAGCTCTTCAATGCTTTAAAAAATCATAACCACGAAAAAAATGGCCTTAAACGTAGTATCAACACGACAATCACCCTTTTAAAGCAAGCACAAAACATAATTGATAATGCTGAAGAAAAAATTAAAGATCAACATATCCACATTCAAAACCTTAAAAAATTAACAACAACAGATGAATTAAGTGCTTTAAACAATAGGCACGGATTATTCAGAGAAATGCAACGTGAAGCAGCACGCATGCAGCGCAATGAAGCTCTCGATACATTACTTATTATTATTGAGTTGGATAACGGGCAATCAATTAAAGAAAATAACGGACTTGAGACTCATAAAGCAGTGATTAAACTAATTGCAAAGATTCTTAACAGTGAAGCCAGAGCTATGGACGTTGTTTCACGTTTGAATTGTAATGAGTTTGTTCTAATGTTCCCAAATACTTCTATTGAAGAAATACTTATCCGTGCACAACAACTTACAGCACGATTAAACAAACTCTCTCTCATTCAAAATAATCAGGAAATTAACATCAACATAAGCGTTGGACTTAAAAGTTTTGGTTCTAATGATATTCCTGAAGATATTTTTCCTAAAGAAAGTGGATAAAACAATAATGTGACAACAAAAATAATTCTCGCCTGCTGTCCTATCCAGCCCTAACTCCCCAAAGGCAGGCGTACCTAAATCCCGGTTCTTTCCTATCCCAACCCAAGAACCGGGTTTTTTTATTTTGTGCTAAAGTTTTGCCTTAGGCAAATTTAGAGTTAAATGAAGCTCTTTTAATTGCTCTTTTGTTATATCGGACGGTGCGGCCATCATCTGATCCTCATATTGTCCATTCATCACAAATGCATATATTTCCCGCAAATTCGGCTCATCTGCAAGTAACATAATAATACGGTCAACACCAAAAGCCAATCCACCATGAGGTGGCGCTCCATAACGCATTGCGCCAAGCATACCGCCAAACTCACGCTCCAGATCATCTTTTGTATATCCCGGAATGGAAAAAGCTTTTTCCATAATTTCCGGTGAGTGATTCCGTATAGCTCCGGAAGCCAATTCAAAACCATTACAAACACAATCATATTGATTAGCTAAAATATCCAAAGGATCTTTATCATTCAAAGCATTAAGCCCGCCTTGCGGCATTGAAAACGGATTATGTGAAAAATCAATATTTCCCTTTTCATTCATCTCATACATTGGGAAATCAACAACCCAGCAGAATTTATAAGCATTTTGCTCACGATGAGCCGGATGAGCTGGATCATCAATAGCATCACAGATTGCATCACGCGCTTTTCCAGCAAATTTAGCTGCATCTTTTTCCTGATTGCAGATAAAGAAAATAGCATCTCCGGCCTCACATCCCGAAAGTTTACATAGCTTCACTTGAGCTTCAACCGGAATAAATTTTGAAATAGGCCCTTTACCATCTGGATTATCTCCAGAGCCTTCAAAAAGCACATAACCAAGACCCGGCGCACCCTCACCCTGCGCCCAACCATTGAGCTTATCAAAGAAACTGCGCGGTTGCTCTCCCACTGAAGGAACGCGGATTGCTCTCACAACTCCACCTTTTTTAACTACATTTTTAAAGGCATTAAACTCAACATCATCTCTTGTAAAAATTTCACTTACATCAACTATTTCCAATGGATTCCGCAAATCAGGCTTGTCTGTACCATATCTCAACATTGCCTCTTCAAATGGAAGATCAGGCAACCATTCAACTTTTCTTTTTTCACCTGTGAAATCTGCAAATTCTTCAAAAACACTTTGAATAACGGGCTGAATAGTTTCAAATATTTCTTCTTGAGTAACAAAACTCATTTCCATATCAAGCTGATAAAATTCCGCCAAACGATCTGCTCTACCATCTTCATCACGAAAACATGGAGCAATCTGGAAATATTTATCAAATCCAGACATCATGAGAAGCTGCTTAAATTGTTGTGGTGCTTGCGGAAGAGCATAAAATTTACCCGGATGCAACCGTGAAGGAACTAAATAATCACGAGCACCTTCCGGTGAACTAGCGGTAAGAATTGGAGTTTGAAACTCTTGAAAACCTTTCCCGTACATATGTTCACGCATAGAGCGGATTACACTGTTACGAAGAGAAATATTTTTCTTCATTTTCTCCCTGCGTAAATCTAAATAACGGTATTTCAAGCGAATTTCTTCACCCGCTCCATCATCCTCAGAGACCTGAAACGGAAGTATATCAGCAGCCGATTGTACTTCAGCTTGCTCAATTCTAACTTCAATTTCACCGGTTTTCATTTTTCTGTTAACTGTCTCACTACTGCGAGCGGTAACTATTCCTGTAATTGTAACAACAGATTCACTGCGCCATTTTTCTATTATGTTTAAAAGTTCAGAACCTTCATCAACTACGCACTGCGTCAAACCATAAAAATCACGCAGATCAATAAACAAAACTCCTCCATGATCTCGGATTTTATGAATCCATCCAGAGAGTCGGATTGTTTCCCCAACATTAGTTTTATTAAGTTCATTACATTTATGTGTGCGATAAGCGTGCATTTCTTAAATCTCTTTCATTATGTTTCATAGTGTTTTTAACTGCCCAAATGCTTTTTGTCTACAATATAGGTTTAACGAAGCTAGACAGTCCAGCTTGTACAGGTTACAACACTCAAATGCTAATTACAGATCAAAATACTCTCAATACATTTTGCAGAAACCTAGAAGATAAAGACTTTATTACCGTTGATACAGAATTTCTGCGCGAGAAAACATATTATCCGAAACTATGTCTAATCCAGATTGGTGATCCACATAGGACTGCTGCTGCTATAGACCCTCTTGAAGGAAATCTGGATTTAAGCCCGATCTTTGAGCTTATGCTTAATGATAAAATACTTAAAATATTTCATGCTGGACGGCAAGATTTGGAAATTCTCTATCGCCTAATGAATGATTTACCATGTCCATATTTTGATACACAAATAGCGGCTATGGTTTGCGGTTACGGTGATTCTGTCGGATATGAAGCTCTGGTTAGAAACATCACCGGCAACCAGCTTGATAAAAGTGTCCAGTTTACAGACTGGTCTCGGAGACCTCTTAGCCAAAAACAAATTGATTATGCGCTTGGCGATGTCACTCATATTGTTGATGTTTACAAACGTCTCTCAGATGAACTTAAAAACCGTGAGCGGATATCATGGGTTTATGAAGAAGAAGAAATTCTGACTGATCCGGCAACTTATCAAAATGAGCCACAAAATGCATGGAAACGCATTAAAATTCGCTCTCCAAAACCTAAAATGCTTGCCATCCTGCGTGAACTGGCAGCATGGAGAGAGATTCGCGCACAGGAAAAAGACCTTCCGCGTCCGTGGATTATGCGTGATGATACATTGGTAGATATAGCTGCTCAAGCTCCAAAGGATTCAAAACAACTATCAAGGATTCGCAATTTATCAAAAGACTTAGCTAATGGTCATATCGGTAGAACTCTCATTGGATTAGTTAAAAAAGCTGAAAACAGTGACAAAAATACATGGCCACAGGTAATCAAAAGGAAACCTATACCTCCGACAGCTTCCGCAACACTTGATATACTAAAAATGCTACTTAAAATTCAAAGTACAAAACATGGAGTTGCAGGAAGATTAATTGCCAGCAAGGAAGAACTTGAAGCTCTATCACTGGATGAAAATTATAATGGCTCAATCGTAAAAGGATGGCGTTACGATATATTTGGAAAAAATGCTGTTGCTCTTAAAGAAGGAAACATAGCTATTGGACTCAAAGATGCAAAAATTACAAAATATAAAATTTCTAGTGACTCTGACCACTACGAATGATTTTATAGAACCATGAAAAAATTATTGCTCCTGCGCCATGCTCAAACATTATCTACTGGTGGATTACCTGACATAGAACGAAAACTAACCCCAAAAGGAAAAGAAGATGCCCTTGCCTTAGGCAGAGCCATGAAAAATAACGGATATCAACCTGATCTAATCCTTTGTTCTTCTGCAAAACGTACAAAAGAGACATTAAATCATGTAATGGAAACACTTGAAAAATGTGCAATAAAAATAATTCCCAGCATTTATAACGGAACACGTAAAGATTTATTTCGACTAATTCAAAATGTAAACGATGATGTTAAAACTCTTATGCTCATTGGGCATAATCCTGTAATTCATACTCTTATAGCAACATTATCATTAGAGAAATCAACAGCTCTTATGAACCGTCTTATGAGCGGATACCCCCCCGGCACAATCAGCACTTTAAATTGTCCTTGTAAAAAATGGGCTGACATTCAAGTAAAGGATAACCCTTTAACAAATCTTATGTCTCCGCTTGATTATAATGCTCCAGCCACGCCTACACGCTGGACTTGAATTCTTATAGCGACTTAAATTTATTCCTGCATATCCACTAAAACCTGCCTCATAAGTGGCACGGATATAGAGCGTTTCTGTGCAAGAGCAAACCTGTCAGCTTTAGCTACAATATCCCTTGCTGCTATAAATGACCTCTCCATACGCGGTAATATATATTTAATCACATCATTACTAACCGTGAGTTGACGATCACTAAAAAGCTTAATCATCACAGATCCCAACAATATATCATCAGGAGAATGAATAGTTGCCACAGGCGCAGCTCGCAAACGCGAGGCCAAATCAGCAATTACAAAATCAACATGTGAAGGAGCTATGCGCGTTGTAATTAGAAAACTGCGTCCTTCTTCCTTAAATATATTATAAAGATGAAATAAAGTGACTTCAGCACTATCCTCACCAAGCCATGGATCAATGCCATCAAAAACAAGATTCTTACCAATATGGGCAATTTGTTCTGCTGTTTTTGAAATCAACATTTCCGGCTTTATTATTTCTGCATCGGATATCTCCCGCCAAACAGCAGCTAAATGCGTCTTACCGCTCGCTGCTTCGCCACTGATTATCAATACCGGCGCAGGCCAATCAGGCCAACGCTCAATCCAGCCGACAGCATCTTTATTACAAGGGCCTATTAGATAATCTTCCAATCCAAACGCTGTAAGTCCTTCTAAATCCAATGGTATTTGCTGTGCTTTAC
>JAGLMC010000063.1 GCA_023140215.1 Alphaproteobacteria bacterium | reverse complement strand
TTAACCGAAGAATTTTTTCTTCCCTTAAAATATGTACTTAACTTATATTGCGACAAAGCAAATGCAATAAGCACTCCAGCCACAGCAGCCACAGGAACGGCCAAAAGCATACCTAAAATACCAAACAAACTCCCACCGGCAAGAAGAGCAAAAAACACCCAAAGAGGATGAAGCCCTACACTATCTCCTACAAGCTTTGGCGTGAGAAAACTGCCTTCAATAAACTGCCCAACCAAAAAGATAGCAGCGATAATACCAACAAACATCAAATCACCGGCCTGAAACCACGCCACTGCCACACTTATCACTAATCCGACAACAGACCCAACCATAGGAATAACTGACAGCAGACCGGAAACTATTCCAATTAAAAATCCGTATTTTAACCCTGCCAAAGATAACGCTATTGCGTAGGTAACTCCGAGAATCAAAGCAACACTAATTTGCCCACGTACAAAACCGGATAGTTTTTTATCAATCTGTCCAATTAGAGTTTGGATTATTTTTTTATGCTCGCGGGGCATAAGTCCGTCCATCCATTTTGTAATATTATCCCATTCCTTCATCATAAAATAAGCAACAACCGGCATGAATATAATAACAGACAATAGATCAAGAGCAGCCTGACCACCGGCTACTACATTTTGCAAAGCATGTTTGGCAATGTTCAAACCATCATCTGCATATTTTGTAACTAATACATGTAAATCATCGCCATTCTTATAACCAATTAAAGATTGGAATTGCTCAGAAATAGGCTCAAATAATGATATTATCTGCTCAATATACGCAGGAAACTCTTCTGAAAATCCTAAAATCTCCTTATAAAGAAGAGGAATAAAAGCAGCAAAAAATGTACTTATAGCCAACATAAAGCCAAATAAAATCAGTAAGGTAGATACTCCACGTCCTAAACCCAGCCTCTCCAACTTACCAACAACGGGATTAAGCAAATACGCAATTGCAATTCCCAAAACAAACGGCAACAAAACAGCTTTAAACAAAAAGACAAAACCAACAAATCCTGCGCAAATTAACCCCCAAAAGAAAAAGTGACTACGCGCGCTCATTAATTAACCTCCACCAATTGTAAATCGAGTTTCTGATGGTGCATAACGATTAAGATACAGCTCATACACCAAAGAAGAGCCCCCTTGCATATTATTAACCAAGCCTGTTGTCATAGCAAATCTAGGCTCACTAAGTGTTACATTTGACTGCTGCAAAGCCAGACGCAAACGATCTTCAGTTCCTTGAAACATAATTTCTATTTGCGCTCGTTTTGGAGATATGGACTTAATGCTTATCTCGTTAATACCATGCACAATCTCCAGAACTTCTCTGGTTTTCACCCATTGCGATAATGTCTTAAAAGAAATATTTGCAATCAACTTATTACTTTGAGACGCGCTTACAACAGTTTTTTTCTTCCAATCCTTCTGGAGTGTTTTATAGACTCTCTTAACAGCCTTATTTAACAAATCTGCCTTTGTCTGCCCACTTCTAGCCGTTTCAATAATTTGTGTTACATATTCAAGGTGCGCTCTATCTGTACGATATATATAAACAGTCAGCGCACCACTTGCCGGATCACTATCTTTATAAACCAATGAAAGATTCTTGTCCGGCACAGCCACAACAATAACAGCCTCACCTGTGTCATAACGCCCTAACATACTATGCAAGCGCATTTCATCATATGTCAGAGATTGCTCATCTCCAATATCCCGCACATCTTGTATATCACCAAGCGGAACAACTACAGGCACGAGTCCGCCCAGATCATTATATCTATTCCATGCCTGCATCCAAGAATTATAAGGCGACCACAACACCACATGCTCTCCAAATTGATAATAAGGAAGAATCAAAACAGGGCGGCTGGAAACATCTGTATATTGCACTCCCCTGCCGGAAAAATAACGCCTGACAGCTTTATCCTTAAATCTAAATCCATAAGTTCCCATATAACGCACACTGGAAAATTTTTCTTTAGTGACTTCATAATCCTTAATCAAAGCTGAAATCACAAAAATTTCAGGTAATTCAAATTTTCTCAATTCATTTTCAGAAAGCATCCTTTGTGCAAGAACATCAAAAGCCTTTTTTTGAGCCTCTATAAAAGCCGTGTCACGGGCAGTCAAAGCGCTATTGGCAGTCACATCTACATCAATTCCATCAACAGTAAAAAGGGCATTCTGAGCTTTTACATTCGTTGCTATAAACAAAAAACATATAAATAACGCCCAAAAGACTATACGCGCCTTATCAAAATGCTTATAGAATATGGCCATATGTTAAAACCTTGAAAATAAAACCCGTTAAAATGAAATGAGATATTTATACCTTCCCCAGAACCAATATGCAAAGCGAAAGCACACCGGATAAAAGAATGTCATGAAAGAAAGCGCGTATAAACAAGCAGGAGTTGATATTAACGAAGCTTCGGAGCTTATCGAACGGATTAAACCGCATATCAAAAAAACCAACCGTACAGGTGTTATGTCCGGCATTGGCGGGTTTGGAGCAATGTTCGATCTGAAAAAGACTGGATTTAAAGATCCTATTTTAATTTCTTCCACAGATGGTGTTGGTACAAAAATAAAAATTG
>JAGLMC010000062.1 GCA_023140215.1 Alphaproteobacteria bacterium | reverse complement strand
TCCACACCGTAACCCTTGTAATTTGCGTCTTTCTCTGCGGATTTTAGATGGTGACGGATCTTCGCAAAATTGAAAACATTGATGAATTTACGGTACTGGTGAAACTGAGGAACCAACTCTTCAAGGCTGATCATTTCCATTTGATGCGACATGTTATTCTCCAAATTATACAATCATATAATCCAAGATTTTTGACCATTTTGCAACAGGCCCCCTATCCTATTGCTTTTTCTCATACTGGCAATGAATTATGGCATCAATATGATTTGAATAAAATTACGGGGCTTCAAGATAAAAATATATATAGAGCTTTTTGTTTTTCTCAACGTTTTTCATTTTTTGCAGAAAAAGTCAAAGAATATAATCCAAAGTTAATTATAGGTACTGGTTCTAGCTATTTAATAGACTTCCTTACTTGTTTTGCAGGAGATGGTGGTATAGATGGAATGTTGAAGATGGAGAAAATTAATCCCTCACCTCAAAGTAAGAATAAACATCCAAGAACATATTATTGGGCTAAAATTAATGGCGGAAAAACAACCTTAGTAGTTGTTCCATTTTTTAGTGGTTCAAGAGGACTAAATAGTAATTATTTACTCCAAAAAATAGGAGAAAGTATTGCTAAAATTGTTCCAGAATTAAGTGAAAATAATAAGTTATAGTCATTTGGCTTTATTTTCTACTCAAGGTGACAAGGAACAAACGATGATGAGTAAACTAACTACTTTACACCAGTTTATGTTCATTAAATGAATATAAATTGAGAGATTGCGACTACACGGCGGGCATAAGCCAGAAACATGTCCGGCGTTTAAGGACTTGGATTGAAAATCTGACATTTTTAATCCCAATTTATCGTGATTTAATGAACTTGCTTTGGGGACATATTAATCAATGTGTCCCCGTTTATCAAAAAGAAAAAATTATTTTTACAATACTCCTTGACAATTATTATAAAACGTGATAGGAATATATACTTATACATGGGACAGTTGTATCTTATAACTCATACCAACGTTAATATTATGCCGATTTGTATTTATTTAATGAATATGGAAACAACTATAATTAATGCAATTTAGCTTTCATTTCTTCCAATTCTAACCACCGCGTTTCATAACGTTCCAACTTAACTTGCGCCTCGGTTAAATCTTTGGATGTTTCATGAAAGCTATCTGGATCACGCTGATAAAAATCACCGTCAGACAATCTTTGCGACAATGTTGCTATAATTGCTTCTGCTCCGGCAATTTTTTTAGGAAGCTGGCTTAACTCCCGCTCCGATTTATATGTGAGCTTCTTTAGAGGCTTTTTTTCTTCTTTTGGTATAATATTATTTGCTTTTAATTTGCTTTGTTGCTTTGGTTTAACTTGAAAACTGCCACGTTTTTTCTCGATATAATCACTATATCCGCCAATACATATATCAATTTTACCATCGCCTTCAAAGCCCATAATGCGAGTCACTGTCTGATCGAGAAAATCTCGATCATGCGAAACAACTATAAGCGTTCCCTTATATTGAGATAAAATCTCTTCAAGCATATCGAGTGTATCCATATCAAGATCATTAGTTGGTTCATCTAAAATCAGGCAAGTTTTTGGATTGGCTAGGATTTTAGCCAACATCAGCCTGTTTTTCTCTCCTCCGGATAACTGGGAAACCTTATCTTGAGCGCGAGCAGGATCGAACAAAAAATCTTTTAGATATCCGCAAACATGCCGTTGCTTGTCCATGACATCAATATAATCTCCACCTGTAGGAGAAAGCGTTTTCTTTAACGTATCTGTCGGATCAAGATCGCTGCGTTTTTGATCGAAATAAGAAAACTCCAGCTCTTTACGAGTTTTTACGCGCCCTTTATCCGGCTCAAGTTCTTTAAGTAATAATTTCAAAAACGTTGTTTTACCTGAGCCATTTTTACCAAGAATACCAATACGATCACCACGTGCAATACGCATTGAAAATTTATTGAGGATATTGATTCTTTTACCTTCTCCCTCAAAAGATTTATAAACATTGTAGAATTCAGCAACAATCTTAGAGCTGTTTTCTATATTTTTAAGAGGTTGAAGTTCAATTTTGGCTCTAGCACGTCTATGAGCAGATTCATCTACTTTTAGTTGATCGCGCATTTCACGCATTTGCTCTAATCGACGAACATTGCGCTTGCGCCGTGCTTTCACACCACGGCTTGCCCATTCAACTTCTTGCATTACAGCTTGCTTGCGATTTTTTAATTCTCGATCTTCTTGCTCCAAAAGCATGTTCGACCATTCATCAAAATATTTAAAGCCTCTGGGAGAAACTCGTAACCGTCCACGATCAAGCCAAAAAACCTGTGTTGTAACATTTGCTAAAAATGTACGATCGTGACTCACACAAAGCAAAGTTCCGCGATAAGATTTTAAATACCCTTCAAGCCATTCAATCGCTTCAAGATCCAGATGATTTGTAGGCTCATCAAGAAGAAGAATGTCAGGTTCTTCTACTAAAGCTCTGGCCAGTCCTGCGCGGCGAAGCTGTCCACCGGATAAAATTGTCATTTGCACCTTAGTATCAAGATGTAGAGCCTCGGCAATAATATCTACCTTATAGATATGCAATTCTCGCTCTTCATCTTTAATTTCACTAAAAATATAATCAAAGACGCTTTGTCCTTTTTCCGGAATTATATCCTGTCTGAGATAACCTATTGTTACACCGATTTCTTCCCATCGCTCTCCTTCATCTAAATCCTGCGCTCCGGTGATTATATTCATCAAGGTTGATTTACCTGCCCCATTTTTCCCAACAAGTGCAATTCGACTACCGGCATGAATATTAAATGCCAGATTTTCAAAAACCGGAATATCGCTATAGCGAATCATGGCATCTTTAACGGAAAGTAATAATGGTGGAGACATGAAGTGTTATATGCATTACAAGTTTATCTTTGTACAGCGTTATTTCTTATAAAAATTTGTATTAAAAATGTTAGATTAAAATTTTAATTCCGTTGTCGACGAAGCAATACATATAAAGCACCGTCACCGCCATCCCGTGATTTTGCAGTTACAAACCGGAGAACATAGGGCTTCATCTCTTCCACAGACAACCATTCAGGAACCCGACGCTTTAAAATTCCAGACTTAGAAACAAGCCAGTCATCATTTGTATCTCTTGATTTTTTTCCCTTACCGGTAATCACAAGAACACACCGTTTACGCTGCTCATAACAACTAACAATAAAAGCCATCAAAGCACTATGAGCCTCACCCTGTGTCATACCATGCAAATCCAACCGCGCTTCAATCTCCATCTGCCCACGACGCAAACGCTCTTCTGTACGGCGATCAACGCCCTGCCCAACTGCCGTTGATTGCTTTTTTTCCATCGAATGTAATTGAGAAATAGTTTCTCTAGGCTGCGACTCAAATTCTATTACATCATCTTTTTTTGTCGGCTCTAAATATTCTTTTCCATGCAAACGCCTAACATCCTTAGTCATTTTTTTCCAAAGAGCCGAATCAACACCCGTAAGTTTTCCAGAATTCTTGTCATTTTCATCATCTTTATCAACCATAATGCACACTATGCTAGAAATATAAGTAGAAAAGCAAGCTATCAACACTACTCCAAAATATACATATATTTTAAAATATCTACCTATCTGGAATTAAAATTGCTTATATGTTAAAATATAAGTAGTAATATATTAAACTACAGTGGACAAAAAGAATGTTCTCAGCTTTAGAAAATATATTTATAAATAAACTGCGCCAGACAGAAACAACAGATACACGTCAGGAAATCCGCAGACATGACCCTGAGTATGAACAACGCAAACATAAAAAAAAGAAAACAAAAAATGAACTCTTCGACGAACAAGACAGCACTATAGTTTCAATTGATAGCCTATCTATTTTCTTAAAGAATTTTCTCAAGTCATTAAAAACAGAAGAAAATCAAGAGCAACATACAACAAATCCACAAGTTACCGGTAATAATATTCCTAAAGAAAGACAAAGTTCAGAACATATATCAAGACAAGCCGCACAAGCATACCAAACGACAGATCAAAGTTTAAAACGCTCATCTGCTATATTAAATTCAACAGATGAAACAACGCCGGATCTAGGACTTAAAGCCAGCGAAGTACGTACAATTCATACATTAATTGATGATCTAAAGACCTTATCCGATCAACAAGTTGAGTTTCTACGCATTGAACGAAGTAATAGCTTTTTAGAAAGCATTACAAATGCTATTGCCCACATTAAAAAATAAAGCTTATATATTGAGCATATAATTTAAAACCATAATTCTAAGGGTAATCATGTCTATTGCAGAAAATCTAAACAATATAAATGAAACAATTAAAAAAATAACCGTATCATGTGGAAGAACAGCAACAGATATACAACTTATCGCAGTTAGTAAAAAACAATCATCTACCAATATTCAAGCAGCTCTTGATGCCGGTCATCGCCTGTTTGGAGAAAACCGTTTACAAGAAGCACAAGCTCATTGGGAGAAACATAAGCAAAATTATGATGATATCACCCTTCACTTGATTGGATCATTACAGACAAATAAAGTTAAAGAAGCCATTGCTTTATTTGATGTTATAGAGACTGTAGATCGTAAAAAACTTGCTAGACACTTATCTAAAGAAATGAAAAAACAAAATCGCTATTTACCTTGTTTTATTCAAGTTAACACTGGAGAAGAAGAACAAAAATCCGGCATAACTCCAGCTAATTTAAAAGCATTTTACGAGTTTTGTACAAAAGAATGTGAACTGGAAATAAAGGGACTTATGTGCATTCCACCTGCTAAAGATCCTCCGGCACTACATTTTGCATTACTTTCAAAATTAGCGAAAGAACTTAATCTTTCTGAACTTAGCATGGGAATGAGTAGTGATTTTGAAAAAGCAATTCCATTAGGTGCAACTTATATTCGTGTTGGTACAGGAATTTTTGGTGAACGTGAAAATCCTTAAATGCGAAAATTCTTAAAAACGTAACTCACGTTAGAAAAAATCACAATCATTTAACATAAATACAAAAGTAATCAAGCAACAGCTTTTTTAGCTATGGCCAATTCTTCAGCAGTAACAGTTTCTTTTTTCTGTGCCTGTAAAATACGATTACGTGTGGCTGCCTGATAAGCAAGCTTTGCATGCTCCGCACAATAAGGAAGCCCTGCCAAAGCCTGCTCACCACAAAATCCAAAATTTTCTTCCCGTGGATCACCTAAAGGCCATCGACACTCACCACCTTTAAGATCAATGAGAGGAATAGTTTTTTTCTTTTTATTATTTTGAATAACAGGTATTTCAGGTTTTTTTTCAGGCGGTTTTGGAACAGGCTTTTTATTTTGTTGAATAGGAGAAACACGATTAGAAAGTTTCAGACGGTGCGCTTTCCCAATAACAGCATTGCGAGTTACACCTCCAAGTTCCTTGGCAATTTCAGCAGCCGTTTTTCCTTCACCCCAAAGCTTTTTTAACAATGCAACTCTATCATCAGTCCAACTCATATTCTATATCTCCCACAAGCACAGCTCAATGCAAACGCTTGATTCTAAACGAAAAACTAACTACTATTTATTAAGAACGCTTACAGTAGCAGGATAAAACATGATCTGCCAATAGCAAGATTCAAAAAAAAACCATTATCCACAGACATGACTTGTTTTTATAATTCTAACTGTAAGAATCCAATCCCATAAGAGTATAATTTTCTGTACGCTCTGCCCAATTTTCTTGAACTTTTACAAAAATTTTAAGATGTATACGCTGCCTGAAAAGCTCTTCTAGTTCTTTTCTCGCTTGTTCTCCAATTTGCTTAATACGCTTACCGCCCTTACCGACAACAATACCTTTTTGACTCTCTTTTTGCACATAAACAACTTGAGAAATTTTAACGCTTCCGTTATCAAATTCTTCCCAGCTTTCAGTATTAACCATTATTTCATAAGGTAATTCTTGATGAAGCTGCTTAAAAATTTTCTCACGCGTAATTTCAGCAGCCATCAGGCGCATTGGGATATCTGTAATCTGATCTTTTTCAAAAAGCCATGGCGATGTTGGTAATATATCTGCCAAATAATCACACACATCATCAATTCCATGATTTTTCAAACTTGATACCATAAAGGTTGCGGCATAATCATTGCGATCATTAAAGCCTTGCGCCAAAGCCAGTAAATCTGATTTTTTAACAACATCCGTTTTATTAAACACAAGCACACAAGGCATATCTTCCGGTAATTTTTCAATAATTATTTCATTTTTATTAAGTACGTTACGCTCGGATGCATCAACTATATGTATAATTGTATCCGCATCACCTAAAGCATTCCACGCAGTCTTCACCATTGCTTTTTCAAGCATTTTCTTAGGAGCAAATATCCCCGGTGTATCTACAAGAACGATCTGTGTTTTATTATTTATAACAATGCCAAGAATACGAATACGAGTTGTTTGCACTTTATTTGAAACAATGGAAATTTTTGATCCAACCAATGTATTTATAAGCGTAGATTTTCCTGCATTCGGTAAACCAAGTACGGTGACAAATCCACATTTTGTGCTATCTTCATTCATTCTTATCTTTTCCAATTTGTATCAAGAAATTATGTGCTGCTTGTTTTTCTGCTTCTTGACGAGACGCGCCTTGCGCAATTATAGCCTTATAATTTTGCACACAAAGCTGTACATCAAAAAGCGGGGCATGATCTGGACCGGATTGTTTTATAATTTTATACTCTGGTAAAGATAATCCTTGTCCTTGCGCCCATTCCTGCAATAATGTTTTCGGATGTTGTGGCGGTGCTTTCATATCGTAAAAAATATCTTCCCATAAACGTTCTATCAATATAAGGCACGTTTTATAATTAGCATCTAGATAGAGCGCTCCAAGCATTGCCTCAAAAACATCAGCTAAAATATTTTCATTTTCTGCGCCACCTGCTGTTCGTTCCGCATCTGATAAATTAATATAATTTCCAAGATTAATTTTTCTGGCGATTTTAGCTAAAAGCTTTCCCTGAACCAAAGCTGCAAGACGTTTAGCCATATCTCCTTCCGATTCATTTGGAAAACGTTCATAAAGAAGTTCAGCTATACTCAGCCCTAAAACACGATCTCCTAAAAATTCCAGACGCTCATAGTTATTGCTATTTCCGGTAGAAGCATGCGTAAGGGCTGTTTTAAGAATATTTTGATCTATAAAATCGTGGCCTAATTCTTGTTCCAGCAGTTTTATTGATGAAACAGACATACTTATGAACCCTGTTGCTCTTTGATATCAAGCCGAACCGGATCAAGCTCCATGAAAAAACGATCATAACGAATGCTCCATGGCCATTTCCAGATTTCAAACATACTGGCATGTCCATTTGTTGAAAAGAAAAGAAAATCTGCCTTACCAACAATATTTTCAAATGGAACAGTCCCGACAGCATGCCCGACACGGCTATCTTGTGAATTATCTCGATTATCTCCCATCATGAAATAATGATCTTCCGGTACTATATATATCAAAGTATTGTCCAATGCTTCATCATCAGATTCTTCATAAATTCTATGTAGTACATTTCCCGGCAATGTTTCAATATATTCAATCATTGTGCTTTGAACATTATATATATCTTTAATTTTTTTCAAACCAACAGGCTCACGAGGAACAAGCTTATTATTAATATAAAGACGTCCGGCGCGCATCTGCACTGTTTCTCCGGGCAATGCAATAACCCGCTTGATATAATCAATACGCGTATTTGTTGGAAGTTTGAAAACCATGATATCACCACGGCGAGGTTTTTTTGCCGCTATTCGCCCTTCAATTGGAACAATTCCAAACGGGAAAGAATAACGGCTATATCCATAAGAAGGTTTATGCACAAACAGATAATCACCGACTTCTAATGTCGGTTTCATTGAACCGGACGGGATATTAAATGGCTCATAAAAAAAGCTGCGAATAAGTACTGCTAACACAACAGCAATAATAGCAGTTTTAAAAAACTCACTTAGCTCTTCCTTTGCATTTAAAGACGGCTCATGAGTTTTTTCTTTTTCCATAAGCTTTTCAGCTTTATCTGAATTTTTGGTTTTTTTAGTCATCATCAAGGCTTCTACATGAATATAAGATAGATATCTAGCATTAAAGTGCTTCAATAATTACTTGCGCCTGTGCGATCGGAGGTTCATCTGTAATACTTAAATGAAGAACAGAATTTTTCCCATTAGGCGTTATTTCCTGAAGACGCTTTAATGCACCACCTGTAAGAGCCAATGTTGACGCGCCGGACGTAGAATTTATAACACAAATATCTTTCATAAATACACCGTTATTAAATCCTGTTCCAAGAGCCTTTGCACAAGCTTCCTTAGCAGCAAAGCGTTTAGCATAAGTATTGATACGCATTCCCGCATTGCGCCTTTGCTCTGCTTTTTCTATTTCTATTTCTGTAAAGCAACGATTAACAAAACGTGTTTCAAACTTAATTATTAATTTTTCAATACGGCGTATATCAGTGATATCACTTCCAAATCCAATAATCATTTTATTTGCTCCATTACTCTTTTAATTATTTTATAATAATTTACATTAAAAATTAGATATTTTTAATGTAAGTCCTCAAACGCCGGATATGCTTCGGGCTTACGCCCGCCGTGCAGTCGCACGGTACAATTTTGAATAAGAATTTATACTTTATGTTTTCTTGGCACAACGTACCATATTGTAAAAGAAAAAATATAATATTGGCCATGACAATAAAGCAATCATATACCCGCCCACAGTCCACGGTAAAAAGATACGCAACGGCTCGTTTGTTACTAAACCCCAAAGCTCTGTAAAGCCAATGTTATCTGGAATAGTTACTGAAGATGAAAAACCAAAAAGCTCAAAAATAATTGCACCGGAACTAATTGCCGCCCACCATATAAATGGAAATGTCCATGGATTTCCTATGAGCGTCCCGATTAATGAAGATGCAATATTTACCCGTAAAATATAAGATATGAGTACAGCTTGAATCATATGTGTTCCTATAAAAGGAGAAAAAGACACTGACACGCCAACTGCTAAACCGGCTGCAATTTTTTTTGATCCATCCGGAAAACGTAAAACACGTAATTTTATATATTTAAAAACACGCTGCCATCCCATAGATGGAAAACAAAAATCTTTCATTTTCTGTAAAAATGTTAATGGTTTTCGCCGTTTAAACATTACTGACTTCTTATCATATATTTTCTTCTTCAAATCAGTTATAACAACATAATGCAAAAAATGAATATTTTTAGGATGCATTGTCTATGAATACACAAAATCATATTATTTTTACAGCGTTATTATTGAACCTACAGTCTCTAATATCTAACTTATGTAGTCATTTGACTTTACATTTAAAAACAAAGAGATAATACACATGCTCTCAAAAAATCTCGAAAATACGCTTCATAAAGCCCTCGCCTCGGCAAATGATCTCAACCATGAATATGCAACTCTGGAGCATCTCCTTTATGCCCTGACCTATGATCAGGATGCTATATCTGTATTACATTCTTGTGGAATTTCCTTAACAGATATTAAAGACCAGTTATCTGCTTATATTAAAAATGATCTTACTTATCTGATTAATACCGAAATTGAAGAAGCAA
This sequence comes from Alphaproteobacteria bacterium, assembly GCA_023140215.1. GTDB lineage: Bacteria > Pseudomonadota > Alphaproteobacteria > Micavibrionales > Micavibrionaceae > JAJRYK01. The sequence continues at coordinate 12,672 of JAGLMC010000062.1, read as the reverse complement.
AACCAACTACAGCATTTCAACGCGTACTACAACGAGCCGCTATTCATGTGCAATCCTCCGGCAGAGAAGAAGTTACAGGCGCGAATGTTCTTGTAGCATTATTTTCCGAACGTGAAAGTCATGCTGTTTTCTTCCTGCAAGAACAAGACATGACCCGATTTGATGCTGTAAACTATATTTCACACGGCATTGCCAAAGTGCCAAATAAAATCGATATCGACAAAACACCAAGCGGCACTGAAAAAGTAAATGAAAATGAGATAAAAAATGGAGAAACACTTGATGCATATTGTGTAAATCTAAATGAAAAAGCTAAAGATGGAAAAATAGATATACTAATTGGCCGGGAAAAAGAAGTTGATCGCACAATTCAAATTCTTTGTCGTCGATCAAAAAACAACCCTCTTTATGTTGGTGATCCCGGCGTAGGAAAAACTGCCATAGCTGAAGGATTAGCAAAAAAAATTGTAGATAATGATGTTCCTGAAGTGCTTTTAAATGCAACAATATTTTCCCTTGATATGGGTAGCTTGCTAGCTGGAACACGTTATCGCGGTGATTTTGAAGAACGCATAAAAGCTGTTTTACAAGAACTAAAAGATATTAAGGGAGCGATTTTATTTATTGATGAAATCCATACTATCATTGGTGCGGGAGCAACTTCCGGAGGGGCTATGGATGCATCTAATCTACTGAAACCGGCTCTTTCAAATGGCACTCTTAAATGTATTGGTTCAACTACCTATAAAGAATACCGCAATCATTTTGAAAAAGACCATGCACTGGTCAGACGTTTTCAAAAAATTGATATATATGAGCCAAGCGTAGAAGATGCAATCAAGATATTGAAAGGGCTGAAACCTTATTACGAAAAACATCACAAAATTAAATATACCGCTGGAGCAATCAAAGCTGCTGTTGAGCTATCTGATAAATATATAGGTAATCGTAAACTCCCTGATAAGGCTATTGATATTATTGATGAAGTAGGTGCGGCTCAAATGTTAGTACCCAAAAATAAGCGTAAAAAGAAAATTACTGAAAAAGATATTGAGGGCGTTGTTGCTATGATTGCCCGCATTCCTGCCACTACAATAACGAAAAATGACAGAAATGCACTACAAACACTGGAACGCGATCTTAAAACAATGGTATACGATCAGGACGAAGCCATTAATGTTCTCTCTGATTCCATCAAGCTAGCACGAGCCGGCTTAAGAGAGCCTGAAAAACCAATCGGATCTTATTTATTTTCCGGCCCTACCGGTGTTGGTAAAACCGAGATAGCGCGTCAACTTTCAAAAACGCTTGAAATTAAGCTTATCCGTTTTGATATGTCTGAATATATGGAAAGCCACAGTGTTTCACGCTTGATCGGAGCACCTCCCGGCTATGTAGGTTTTGAACAGGGCGGTCTTATGACCGATAAAATCGACCAACATCCGCATTGCATACTTCTTCTGGATGAAATTGAAAAAGCACATCCCGACATCTTTAACATCCTGTTGCAAGTTATGGATTACGGGAAGCTTACGGATAATAACGGTAAAACAATTGATTTTCGCAATGTTATTTTAATCATGACCACCAATGCAGGCGCGGCTGATATGGCTAAAGCACCTCTTGGATTTGGGCGTGAGATTGGTGATGATAGTGGTAAACACACTGATAATGAAGCAATTATAAAAACATTTTCACCTGAATTCCGCAACCGTCTGGATGCTATTGTTCCATTTAAAAATCTATCTCTCAAAACTGTTGAGAAGGTAGTTGATAAATTTATCATGCAACTAGAAGCACAGCTAGCCGATAAAAATATAACTATCGAGCTATCCGATGAAGCACGCGCTTATCTGGCAAAAAAGGGATACGATCCGGCAATGGGCGCTCGTCCTCTCTCTCGCGTTATTCAAGAACAAGTCAAACGCCCTCTGGCAGAAGAAATATTATTTGGCAAGCTTACTAAAGGTGGTGAAGTTTTTGTTGATTATGTTGATAAAGAGCTAAACATAAGTTTCAAAGACAATAAGCCTAAAAGTTTTAATAAATTATCTAAAAAAGAAACCGCAAAATAATTAGCGCGGAATCAAAACCTGAAAAAATGTATATCCGGTTGGAGCACCACCGCCTGTTACATTAATACACCCGTTCACTAACTTATCAGCATTATCATATCTTTCACTCAAAATATACGTACCAACAAATTTTGTAATATCAACACCGTCAACATCCTCAATAACAGGAATATTCAAATCCAGTTTTTCTGCAATAGCCTCACATACTAATTGTTCTAAATAAGGAAATACTAGCATCAACTCACTCTCAGTATCACTACCAATATCAGTAATACGGCTAGCTCCACTAAATGTCCAATCACCAAAACCACTTTGTGTATTATAAGTGCTATCTAAAGAATCATCAGAGATACTGATATAATTTAACCCGCCTCCATCAGTGTGAAAAACCTGACAGCTTGTATTTGTACCGTTTACATAGCCAGCTAATACATGATTTTCAAAGCTAATATCAATATCTGTACAGCCGTCAATTCTCAGTGTTTGAACCGCTTGCCGTAAGATACGCGCATAATCAAGAATTTCTGTAGCATAAAGTTCCGCCTTTTGCTCAGGAATTGCATTCGGATTACCTTGTCGCATCATACTTGAAATAGTAAATCCGAGAGCTGCAAAAAGTGTAATTCCAAGAAAAATAATAATTAAAGCACTACCTCGTTCTGATATTCTATCTTTTACTTGTTTCATAACAAATACTTTACCCATCGTTGAAAATTTTATGCTTTAATAAGGATAGAAGATTTTGAAAAGAATATAAATGACTGAAACAAATTTTATTAATATATTAATTGCTGAAGATAACGAAATCAGCCGTGAGATGATGGCAAGTGTTTTGCGTACTCAAGGCTATAACATACATGGCGCGATTGATGGAGAAACTGCCATCAAGGTTATTCAGGATTATGCCATTGATGTAGCACTTGTTGATTTAAACATGTCTCCTGTTGGCGGATTGGAGTTTGTTAGATATCTTGTAACAGAAGGCTCAAAAATTCCAGTCGTTATCATTACCGGAGATGATTCTGCTGATATTTTAACAGAAGCCAGCTCATTGGGCGTAAGACGTGTTTTGCAAAAACCGGTTGAACCAGATCGTTTAATTGAGTTAGTACGTCGTGTATTAAAACGTGAAGGGATAAATCCCACACCTATGGGTGTGGAAGTTCACGAGACTCATTTTTCACCTGAAGAACTTATGCTAAAAACCATTGCTCTGGCGGATCAAAACGCTAGAGCACGCCATGGTGGCCCATTTGGTGCGATTGTTGCTGATAAGGAAGGTCATATTTTAGGAGAAGGCAAGAACGGCATTACAAGCCGCGTTGATCCAACAGCACATGCGGAAGTAATGGCTATTCGCAAAGCTGCTGATAAGCTTGGTAAATCAGATTTATCTGAATGTATTATTTATTGTAGCTCCCAGCCAACCTCTGTCGGAAAAGCTGTTATTAAAAGTGTTGGAATCAAACAGGTATATTTTGGGCTTACTAGCGATGACATTGGCCAGATTCGCTTAAACATCACACCTGACGAGCCTGAATATAAACAACTTTGTCAGGATAAAGCTCTTGAAATGATAAAAAATTTATCAAAGCAAAGTTAGCTATATTTGGATAAAATATAGCTCTAAGATACGAGTAAATACCTCAGTGAGTTTTTCTAAAGCCTCAACATCGGCATTTTCATTAATTTGATGAATAGTCTCATTAATAAGGCCAAATTCAACAACAGGGCAATATTTCACAACAAAACGTGCATCCGATGTTCCGCCTGTTGTCGTTAATTCCGGTGTCCGTCCTGTAATATCCTCAACAGCTTGTCTTACGGTATCTGTCCATGCCCCCGGCTCTGTCAGAAAACTTTCACCACTGCATCTACATGTTAGATCATAGGGAGCGCCTACACTATCAAGAATCTCTTTTATCTTTACAACTAACGTAGTTTGATTCCACATATCATTAAAACGAATACCAAATTGAGCAACGCCTGAGTCCGGAATTACATTATCAGCCACATTACCAACATCAATTGTTGTAATCTCAAGATTTGTTGCCGAGAAAAACTCCGTACCCTTATCAAACTCATACCCTGCAAGAGCATCAAGAAGCTTTATCAAAGAAGGCAAAGGATTTCTTGCTCTGTCAGGATAGGCTACATGACCTTGTTTTCCCTGTACTTTTAATTGACAAACCAAAGAACCACGGCGACCAACTTTGATTTCCTCTCCGAGAATTTTAGGATTACTAGGCTCTCCCACCAAACACACATCAGGCACATGGCCTTGTTCTTTCATCCATTCCAGAACTTTAACTGTACCATTTTTAGCAATCGCTTCTTCATCGCCTGTAATTAACATTGAAATAGAGCCTTCAGGCTCACCATGTTTTTTGAGATAATCGGAAATGCCTGCAACAAAAGCCGCTACCGAGCCTTTCATATCCGATGCACCACGACCATAAAGCTTTCCATCTACAATCTGTGGATCAAAAGGATCATGTATCCAAGCATCCAGCGAACCCGACGGCACAACATCTGTATGACCAGCATAGCAAATATGAGGACTTTTCGTTCCAAGACGCGCAAATATATTAAGAATGCGCTCTTCCCCCTCTCCAAAAGGCAAATGATGACATTCAAATCCAAGAGCACTTAAAGCATCCACCAGTAACTCCTGAGCGCCCTCATCCAAAGGCGTGACAGAAGGGCAGCGTATAAGCGCTTTTGTAAGGTCTATTACATTAGGCATGATATAATCTTAATCTCTCAACAAATCATTAATCGAAGTTTTGGAACGTGTGCGCTCATCAACGCGCTTTACAATCACAGCACAAGCCAGACTTGGCGCAGGCTCACCATTCCCCATTGTCTTACTTGAAGGTAATGTACCCGGAATAACAACAGAATATGCAGGCACTCGTCCCATATAAATCTCACCGGTATTTCGATCAATGATTTTTGTTGATGCACCAAGAAATACGCCCATAGAAATAACACTTCCCTCTTCAACAATAACGCCTTCAGCAACTTCCGAACGCGCACCGATAAAAACATTATCTTCAATAATTACAGGCTCTGCCTGAAGAGGCTCAAGCACACCACCAATTCCAACACCTCCTGAAATGTGACAGTTCTTACCGATCTGCGCACAAGAACCAATCGTTGACCAAGTATCAACCATCGTTCCTTCATCAACATAAGCGCCTAAATTGATAAAACAGGGCATTAGAACAACGCTAGGCGCAATATAGGCAGAATGCCTCACAACAGCATCAGGCACAACTCTAAAGGCAGCTTGTGCAAAGCGGGCTTCATCCCAATTTGCAAACTTGCTTGGCACTTTATCATACCAACCACCACCATCAACTCCACCGGAAATAAGAGACATCGGGCTTAAACGAAAAGACAGCAAAACTGCTTTTTTTAGCCATTGATTAACTTGCCAGTTATTATCTACTTTCTCGGCAATACGTAATACACCGGCATCAAGAAGATCAAGAACTTTATTAACAGCTTCACGAATATCACCTTGTGTATCAGGTGTTAAATCTTCAGAATTATTCCAAGCTTTCTCAATAATATTTTGTAAGTTTATTGTATCACTCTGCACCGCCAGATTCATATTTTTATCCTTTTTACTGCTGGGTTATATTCGGCCATTCAACTCGAAAGCTGTTAAAAAAGCAAGCTTGTATTAAAACTGCCTCAGTCCTGTTCCAAAAGATATTGATGAGCAAGCCTTAGTTTCTTTTTATCAGCTATACTTAAATCCCGTTCAAAGGGACGAAAAAGTTCAATAACTCGCCGGTAATCCTTATTGAGAAAAGCTTTAGCAGCAAGTATGCAGACATATGCTTTATCACGGTTATACTGTGCGCGTATTAAGTTTTCCATGCGCTTTTCCCGCATTGTAAGAGCACGATCAATAAAGTTCTTGCTTGGCGTTATAAATGCGGTCTTATTCTTTTCTATAACATCCGCCATTAAACAAATAGTATATTTTATCTGACTTTCTCTCATAAGCCATTGATTATTATTAAGAATAATATTCTTTTTCTTAGTAGCACGAAGAATATCAGAAAAGCTTAGTCTGTGAATTTGATCGAAAAAACTATAAACCTCAATCATAAACTCAGCACCGCCATAAATAATCTCTATAGCATGATTATTTTTCTCATAACGAGTCACTACCAGAAAACAACCATCAATACTTTGGCCTTTATACGGGATAATAATTTGCCGTCCCTGTTTATAATTAACAATACCGCTTATGTGGCTATAACCATGATTTAATTCTAAAAAGCGAAAAGCACTTTCGCATTCAGCAAAAAAACATGTTAAAAGAGCCATTGGATATTCATGCAACTTTTTACTTATAACGCACTCCATGAATTGTACTATAATATGGAATAAGTTAAGCCTTTCTGAATGGGAAGAAGTATTTAGATTAGTTTCTCGTTCTAATCTTCTACAATCCTATGCATATGGACAAGCTATTTGTGCTTTAAATAGGCAAACAGCACGATGGGGAGTAATAGAAATAGCAGGAAAACGCGCAGGAATTGTACAAATTTTAGAAGCCGGCGCTTTCAAAAAACTATTTCATGCTGTAATTATAGATCGCGCCCCTTTATGGTTTAAAGGCTACGGTAATGCTGAACATTTCAAAGCATTTGCAATAGCTTTAAATTCTGAATTTCCACGCCGCATTGGACGTAAAAGACGATTTATTCCAGAAACTCAAGATTCAAATGCTCTAATAAAAAGCGGTTTTAAACCAATTAACAAAAATACTTATCAGACAATATGGCTTGATTTGCGCTTAAGTGATGAATCTCTTCTTAAAAATCTTAATGCAAAATGGCGCAATAAATTACGAAAATCTCAAAAAGCAAACTTAAAAATAGAATGGGATGATATTGGTCAACATTTACCATGGCTTCTTAATATTTATAATGCAGATAAAAAAGCACGTGGCTATAATGGAGCTTCTGTGAAACTATTAATAGCTCTGGCTAAAACATTTATACCTAAAAAAAACATGCTGATTGCCAGAGCTTTAATAGATAATAAACCGGTTGCAGCCATTTTAGTGCTCAATCATGGTAGCAGTGCAACATATCAAATAGGCTGGTCTTCTCCTGATGGACGCAAAACAGCAGCGCATAATCTTTTGCTTTGGGATGCGCTAAAGATATTAAAAAATAAAGGCATAAAAGATTTCGATCTTGGAGGAATAAATGATGAATCTGCAAAAGGCGTTAAGAAATTTAAAGAAAATATGGGAGGAGAAATTGTTTATCTTGCAGGCCTGTATTCTTAGTACGTTTTTTCTTGTAATATTTCCATTACAAGCACGCGCTACAGATAATATTCAATCCATGGTTTATGAAGTTTATGCTAGCGGTATTCACGCAGTACAAGCAAAAATGGAAATATCTATACTTGAATCCGGACACTATAATTTGGTAATGAGTGCAAAAACTCGCGGATTCTTAGGCAAGATTGTTCCTTGGCATGGAAACTTTGAAAGTTATGGCTGGATAATGAAAGACGGCAATTATCGTACAGAACTACATAAATCAACAACTACTTGGAAAAATGAAACTGAAATTAAAGAATATAAATATAACGCTCAGGGAAAGTTTGACGGACTAATTATTACAGATCATAAAAAAGTACAACATAATAAAAAAATTAATAATGAACTAACACAAGACACAATTGATATTTTTACGGCAGCGCTTATTGTTTTTAATACTGTTGCCAAAGGCAAAGATTGTAATAGCTCATCAGACGTTTTTGACGGTAAACGTCGTTTTAAACAGACCTTTGTGCATAAAGCTATTAATACATTAAAAACCTCCAAATATAATATCTTCAAAGGCAAAGCTGCTCAATGCTATATAGAAGTTGAGCCTGTTGCAGGCGCATGGCACAAAAAACCTCGTGGTTGGATGTCTATTCAAGAACAAGGGCGTAGCCGTGGCACAATGCCAACAATCTGGATTGCAAAACTAAATGAAGATGGGCCAGCCATTCCTGTTAAGGTTCGCGTGAAAACCAAGTATGGTACACTTTTTATGCATTTAGTAAAATATGACGATGGTACAAAAACTATTATCACATCAAAGTACGCAAAAAATGAGGGATAACAATGAGAGATAACAATGAGCAATAAACCACTCGCATGTGTCGTTTTGGCTGCCGGTCAAGGTTCACGAATGAAATCGGAAAAGCCTAAGGCTTTACATGAACTTGCCGGACTTCCAATGATAAACTGGCTTTTACAAACGCTTGAGCAACTATTGCCTGAACGGATTATTGTTGTAACAGCGCCAAATGCAAAAGATATACATAAAGCTATTAAACCACATGAAGCCATTATACAAAAAGAGCCAAACGGCACTGCCGATGCTTTAAAAGCAGCATTACCAGCCCTTAAAGAATTTGAAGGAAACGTATTAGTCGTTATGGGTGATGCCCCTTTAATTAAACTGCAAACATTAAAAGATCTAATCAAAACTCGCGCCGGTGCAGGTATGACTGTTTTAGGTGCAATTATGCAAAACCCAACAGGTTATGGTCGTATCATTATTGATGAAAACGGCATCGTTCATAAGATAGTTGAAGAAAAAGATGCAACCGATCAGGAAAAATCCATACAATTAGTTAATACTGGCGCATTTTGCATTGATGGTAAGAATCTGGCAAATTGGCTAAACAAAATTAATAACAATAATGCACAAGATGAATATTATTTAACAGATCTACCTGCTGTTGCAGGACAAGATAGAAAAATAACAACTGTATGTGCAACACTTGATTTATCCGAAGTACAAGGATGTAACACACTTTCAGAGCTAGCTATTCTCGAAAAAACGCTTCAAGATCGCTTACGCACTCAAGCAATGGAAGAAGGCGTAACAATGCTAGATCCAACAAGCGTTTATCTTCATTACGATACAAAAATCGCTCATAGAGTTTTAATCGAGCCACATGTCTTTTTCGGTCGCAATGTAACGATTGAAGAAAACGTCATTATCAAAGGATTTTCTCACATTGAAGAAAGTTATATAAAAAGAAATGCAATAATTGGCCCTTTCGCTAGATTACGCCCCGGTAGTAAAATCGGTGAAGAAGTAAAAATCGGTAATTTTGTTGAGATCAAAAAATCAAATATTGGCAATCGTAGTAAAATTAACCACCTTGCCTATGTCGGTGATACTGAAATGGGTGAGGAAGTAAACTTTTCCGCAGGTGCAATTACCGTAAATTATGATGGATTTGAAAAACATAAAACAATTATAAACAATAATGTAATGATTGGCTCAAATGTTAATCTAGTTGCACCACTTTCAATTAATGAAGGTGCTTTTATCGCTGCGGGTTCAACAATTACAGTTAATGTGCCGGCAGATGCTCTTGCTATTTCACGTAGTAAAACCAGAACCATAAAAAAGTGGGCTGCTAAATACCGCAAGCGTAAGGCCGCTATCATCAAAAAACTCAAGGAAAAATATTAAATGTCAGCCCCAAATGTTTTATGTAACATAACGAAACATGGTGTGATTTGTATTTTTAAACAGAATTGTTAGATTCATAATATGTGCGGAATTATTGGAATTATTGGACAAAATGATGCAGCCCCCCGACTTTTAGAAGGGCTAAAGCGCTTGGAATATCGAGGATATGACTCTGCCGGTATTGCAACGCTCAATAATGGCTCAATTCAAAGATGTCGCGCAAAAGGAAAACTTATTAAGCTCGAAGAAAAACTTTCACAACAAAATTTAAATGGTTCTGTTGGTATAGGTCATACTCGCTGGGCAACACATGGAAAGCCAACAGAAAACAATGCACATCCGCATGCTACGGATAAAGTCGCTGTGGTTCATAATGGTATTATAGAGAATTATGCACAGCTCAAAGAAGAGCTGGAAAAGCATCAAGCGTGCTTTGAAACAGAAACTGATACGGAAGTTATAGCACATCTGGCAACGTATTATCTTAAACAGGGCATGAGCCCAAAAGAAGCGACCAATGCGACATTTAACCACCTTGAAGGCGCTTTTGCGATAGTAATGATTTTCACAGGTGAGCATAATTTAATGATTGGTACTCGTCATGGGACACCGCTTGCTATTGGCTATGGTGATAAAGAAATGTTTATTGCATCTGATTCTTATGCCTTAGCACCATTGACCAAAAAAATATGTTTTCTCGAAGATGGCGATTGTGTAATAGCTACTCATGAAGGCGCTGATATTTATGTAAATGACAAAATAACAAATAAAATATTAAGCGTTAAACGGAAAATTCAAGTCACAGCTCAATCCGGTGCACAAGAGGGCAAGGGTGAATATGATCACTTCATGCTCAAAGAAATCTATGAACAACCAGCTGTAATTGCCGAAACACTAAATACTTATGTTCAACCATCAACTGGACGAATTAACATTCCTGATGATGTTTTAAATGCATTAATATCTACGCCTCGCTTGACGTTAATAGCATGTGGAACAGCTTTTTATGCATGCATGGTGGCTAAATACTGGTTCGAGCAAGTTGCACGTATTCCATGTGAAATAGATGTGGCTTCTGAATTTCGTTATCGTGAAGCACCAATGCCTAAGGATGGACTTTGTATCTTTGTCTCACAATCCGGCGAAACACTGGATACCTTAGAAGCTCTGCGCTATGTGAAATCGCAAGAGAGCAAAATTCTCTCTATCGTCAATACAATTGAAAGCACTATCGAGCGCGAAAGTGATATTGTATTTCATACACTAGCCGGCCCTGAAATCGGTGTGGCATCAACAAAAGCATTTACAACGCAACTTACAACCCTAGCTTGTATGGCCTTTGCCGCTGCACGCGCTAAAAAAGCAATTAGCATTGAGCAAATGCAAGAAATCGGTGAAGCTCTTCGCCATGTACCTTCTGTAGCTGCGGATATCTTGCGACATGATGAAGCTATTAGAAAGATCGCGCAGAAAATAAAACAAGCTCCCTATGTGCTTTATCTTGCGCGTGGATCACTTTTTCCGATTGCACTAGAAGGCGCATTAAAGCTCAAAGAAATTTCCTATATTTATGCAGAAGGCTATGCCGCCGGTGAAATGAAACATGGCCCCATTGCGCTGATTGATAAAAATGTTCCCGCCGTTGTTGTTGCTCCCGGCAATGACCCACTCTTTGACAAAACAGCTTCTAATGTGCAAGAAGCAGTAGCACGAGGCGCTAAAATATTTCTAATTACAGATAAAAAAGGACAGTCCAAACTTGCAGATCATGTAAAATGGAGCATTATTCTAAATGATGTTCATTCTTTTGTTGCACCTATAGCCTATGCAATTCCTGTGCAGCTACTAGCTTATCACGTTGGTGTAGCCAAAAACACTGATGTTGACCAACCGCGCAATCTTGCAAAATCTGTTACGGTGGAATAAATGGAAAAACCTCTTCATAAAGTTTTTTGGCTATGGCTACCAATTATATTTATAATATTTCAAATATGCATTGAAATGACACTCTCCGGTGAAATGCTTTCACAAATGCATTCAGAAAACGGTACGCATGAGCTTTTACAAACTGCTATAATTTTCACAGCATTTCTCATAGCTTCCAGAACCTTATTTTCTCTTAAAGGCCATTCTTTATGGCTCATCATATGGATAACATTAGCAGCAATCTGCTCATTATATGTCACAGGTGAGGAAATAAGCTGGGGTCAACATATTTTAAATTGGTCAACACCGGAAAACTGGCAAACCATAAACGATCAAGGCGAAACAAATTTGCACAATACATCAAGCTGGTTTGATCAAAAGCCACGTTTGGTTTTATTGGCCGGTGCGGTTATCGGTGGAATTATTATTCCAATGTTGCAGCATTTTAAACAAGGATTATTACCGCAGCAATTTTCAATTATTTACCCACCTGCAATTCTCGGTATAACTGCTTTTCTTGCATTGGGAATAAATCTAATAGACAAGATATCCGAGACTCTCATAAGTCATCCGTTATTTGCGCGTGGTAGTGAAGTTGAAGAAATTTACCTTTTTTATTTCGTATTGCTTTATTTAATAATTCTAAGAAGACGAATTATATAGCTGTTTATCTTTATTTTCGATCTAATATAAAAAATGTAAATGCCGGATGCTTTTTATCTAACGGAGCTTCATGCCGATCCTCACTGGTGATTCTCCATTCATTCCAATCAAATTCCGGAAAAAACGTATCGCCTTCATATTTCTTATGAACAAGTGTTAAATACAACCTATTAATAATAGGAAGAGTTTGTTTATAAATTTCTCCTCCGCCTATAATAAATATCTCATCAACACCATTCTTTACAGCTATGGACTTACCTTTTTTTATTGCCGGATTTATTGATTCTTCATAATATAACTCAGAAGATATAGACTTCCCGTCTTGTTTTTGTTGAGTTGAGAAAATAGATTTAGACCGACTAATTATAATATGCGCTCTGCCGGGAAGAATACTTGGTAAAGATTCAAATGTTTTGCGTCCCATAATGAGTGGTTTACCCATAGTGACACGTTTAAAGTGTTTAAAATCTTCAGATATATGCCAG